>JACCSC010000437.1 GCA_013813215.1 Geodermatophilaceae bacterium
GAGCTGGGCGACTCCGTGCTCGCCGGAGAACGCCTCTCCGACGCGCTACGGGCGCTGCTCAGACAAGGGACACAAGGGATGCGGGGGCTGGACGACTTGCGACGCCAGGTCCGCGACCGGCTGCGATCGACCCGCCGCCGAGGCCGGATGGACGGCACGCTGGAGCAGGTACGCGAACTGCTCGACCGGGCCCTCGCGGCAGAGCGCACCGCGCTATTCCCGGATCCGAGCGACGCCGCGCGGTTGGCCGAGGCCGGCCTGGACTCCCTCCCGGACGACACCGCTGGGGCAGTGCGCCAGTTGGCCGACTACGACTGGCGCAGCTCGGAGGCACGGGCGGCGTACGACGAGATCCGCGACCTGCTGCAGCGCGAGGTCCTGGACAGCTCCTTCCGGGGGATGAAGCAGGCGCTGGGCAACGTCACGTCCGAGGACGTCGCGGCGATGCGCGAGATGCTCGCCGACCTCGGCGATCTCGTCGAGGCGCACAACCGCGGCGAGGACACCGAGCGGCAGCTGGCCGACTTCCTGGACAAGCACGGCCGGTTCTTCCCGGATCGGCCTTCCAGCGTGGACGAACTGATCGATCAGCTGGCCCGCCGATCCGCCGCACAGCAACGGTTGTTGAACAGTCTCGATGACGATCAGCGCCAGGAACTCGCCGGGCTGATGAGCGGCGCGCTGTCGGACATGGGGCTGGCCGCGGAAATGGCCCGCCTGCAGGGCCTGCTCGAGCAGGCCCGGCCCGACCTGCCGTGGGAAGCCCGGGGCGGCACCGACGGCCGACAGGCCCTCGGCCTCGGCGACGCGACGTCGGCGCTGGAGCAGCTGGCCGGTCTGGAAGCGCTGGCTCGCCAGCTGGACCAGAACTACCCGGGCGCGTCGTTGGACGACATCGACGCCGACCTGCTCGCCGACGAACTCGGACGTGGCGCCGCGGCGGAGGCCGAAGCCCTGCGGCGGCTGGAACGCGAGTTGGAACGCCAGGGCTGGCTGGGCCGCGACCGTGGTGGACTCACGCTGACCCCGAAGGCGGTGCGCCGCCTGGGGGCAACGGCGCTGCGTCGCGTCTTCGCACAGCTCCAGTCGAGCGGTCGCGGTGGACACGACGTCCAGGACGCCGGCGCTGCGGGCGAGCTGACCGGGTCGACGCGGGAGTGGCGGTTCGGCGACGAGCAGCCGCTGGACGTGGTGGGGACGGTGCGCAACGCAGTACTGCGGGGCGGATCGCGGGGTGGACGGGTCCGGCTGCACGTCGACGACTTCTCGGTCGTGGAAACCGAACGCCGCACCAGCGCAGCCGTCGCCCTGTTGGTCGACATGTCCTATTCCATGGAGCTGCGCGAGCGCTGGGGTGCGGCCAAGTCGACCGCCATGGCCCTGCACCACCTGGTGACCACCCAGTACCCGCAGGACGCGATCGAGATCATCGGGTTCTCCAGCACGGCACGCGTGCTGTCCCCTACCGCGCTGGCCGAACTGTCCTGGGACTCAGTGCAGGGCACCAACCTCCAGCACGGGCTGCTCCTGGCCCGCCGGTTCCTGGCTCGACATCCTGGCGCCGAACCGGTGGTCCTCGTCGTCACCGACGGCGAACCCACGGCGCACCTGGGGCCCGACGGCTCGCCGCAGTTCTGGTATCCGCCGCTGCCGGAGACGATCGCGCTGACCCTCTCCGAGGTGGACCGCTGCACGCGCAGCGGCGCGACCATCAACGTCTTCCTGCTCGACGACGATCCTCGGCTGGAGCGTTTCGTCCAGGAGGTGGCACACCGCAACGGCGGTCGGGTGCTGACCCCCCGCCCGGACCGGCTCGGGGAGTACGTCGTACAGGACTATCTGCGCGCTCGCCGCGGTCACCGGGCGCGGTCCGCGTAGATTCAGGCGGTGACCGACGTGCACGTAAGCGTGTCCCCGGTGCCCGCGTCGGCGACCTTTGCCCTGCGCCACCGTGTGCTCCGCCCCCATCAGCGGGTCGAGGACATGGGGCTGCCGGGGGACGACGACCCGTCGACGGTGTATCTGGCCACGCTGGCCGTCGACGGCTCGGTGACCGGATGCCTTCGGCTGCAACGGGTTCCCTGTCCTTGGCGGCCGGTAGCCGCCGATGCCTGGCAACTGCGAGCGATGGCGGTCGATGCGTCCCGTCGTGGGCACGGTCTCGGAGCCGCGCTCGTCGCCGGTGCGGTGGACCAGGTGGCTCGCGCCGGCGGTGGGCTGCTCTGGTGCAAGGCGCGCCTCGCGGCCCGAGCCTTCTACGAGCGAGCCGGGTTCACCGCGGTCACCGAGCTGTGGGAGGAGCCGCACATCGGGCTGCACGTCGGGATGCTGCGCGAGGTGCCGGCGTGAGTTACCGGATCTGGCCGGCGCTCGCCGTGGCCGCCCTGGGTGTCGTGGGAGCGACCACGGTCGTGGTCACCTCAGTCCGCTCCGACCCGGGGGCGGACTGTGCCGCCGGCCGGGACTGGGTGGCCGTGGTCCCGTGGGACGCGCCGGAGCGCGGCGACGACGCGGTGCTGGTCGACTACGGCCAGCGCATGCAGCCACTCTTCCGAGCCTGCCTCGACGTCACCGACCTGCCCGTCGTGGACCCGGCCGAGGTCCCCGATCCCCGCAGCTAACGGCTCCTGGAGTACTGCAGCGCCATGGCGCCGCTCACCGTGGCGTCACGACCGGCCGTCCAGGGACAGCCTCACGTTGGCGATCACCCTGCGTGCCGTCATGCGCAGGTCCTAGCACAATGCGGGAGTGGCGTCCTACACGGTCAACGACAAGGCAGTCGCCAAGGCGAAGCAGCTCATCGAGGGCCGCCAGTACGTGCTGGACAGCGACTGGGGCGACGCCCAACCGTCGGCGGCCGACGAGAACCGGTATCTGGAACGGCATTCCTGGGACGATTACGGCGAGTGGCACCTCGGGCTCACCGTCGGAGCGAATGACGAGACCAAGGCGCGGCACGGCTTCGTCTTCGGCGACTTCCGCCGCATCCACCGCACCGGGTTGATCGCCTGCCACTACCGGGCGGCGGAGTGGCGGCACAAGGAGATCGAGATCGCCGCGCACGACCTGCTGCAGCTCCTGGACGCCAAGGCCGGCTAGCCCAGAGCGTGCGTGAGGTCGGCGAGCAGGTCGTCGATCGTCTCGATCCCGACGGACAGCCGGACCAGCTCCGGCGGCACCTGCAGCGGTGAGCCGGCGACCGAGGCGTGCGTCATCCGCGCCGGGTGCTCGATGAGGGACTCGACGCCGCCCAGGGACTCCCCGAGGGTGAAGAGCTCCGTCTTGGCGCAGACGTCCAAGGCCGCCTGCTCCCCGTCGCGCAGCAGGAACGACACCATGCCGCCGAAGCCACGCATCTGCTTGCTGGCCACCGGATACCCAGGCGAGTCGCGCAGCCCGGGATAGAGCACCCGCTCGACCGCACGATGGCCGGCCAGGAGCTCGACGACGCGCTCGGCGTTGGAGCAGTGCCGGTCCATCCGCACGCCCAGGGTTTTCGCACCGCGCAGTACCAGCCACGAGTCGAACGGTCCGGGTACGCCGCCCAAGGCGTTCTGGTGGAAGGTCAACGTCTCGGCCAGCGCGTCGTCGCGGACGACCAGCGCTCCCCCGACGACGTCGGAGTGCCCGCCGATGTACTTCGTCGTCGAGTGCACGACCACGTCGGCGCCGAGGGCCAGGGGCTGCTGGAGATACGGCGTCGCGAACGTGTTGTCCACCGCGAGCAGGGCCTCGGCCTCGACCGCGAGCTCGGCCAGAGCCGCGATGTCCGCGATGCCGAGCAGCGGGTTCGTGGGCGTCTCGCACCACAGGAGCCGGGTCTGCGGGCGGATCGCCGCCCGCACCTGGTCGAGGTCGCCGAGCCAGACCGGGGTGTAGGCCAGCCCCCAGCGTTCGAGCACCCGGGCGAAGAGCCGGTACGTCCCGCCGTACGCGTCGTTGGGGATGATCACGTGGTCACCGGGGCCGCAGACCGCCTGCACGAGCGCGGCCTCGGCGGCCAGCCCGGAGGCGAAGGCGAACCCGTGCGTGCCGGCCTCCAGCGCGGCCAGGCAGGTCTCCAGGGCGGTGCGGGTCGGGTTGGCCGAGCGGCTGTACTCGTAGCCGCCGCGCAGGCCGCCGACGCCGTCCTGCTTGTACGTCGACGTCTGGTAGATCGGCACGGCGACCGCGCCGGTCGCGGCGTCGGGCTCCTGCCCGGCATGGATGGCGAGGGTCTCGAAACCGGCGGCGTTGGTCACGTCTGCAGGCTATCCGCGCCGCCTGAGCCATCAGGCGAGCAGCTGCACGTCCACGTCGAGCGCCAGATAGGTGGCCAGCGCCCGCCGGTCCCGGGTGGCCAGCGTCAGCCGGTGCTCCTTCGCCACCGCCCCGACCAGACCGTCGTACACCGACCCCCCGACGACCCGCGCCGCCGCCAGGTCCGCCAGCAGTCGGGCCGCCCGGGACGCTGACAGGAAGCGGCTGCCGGGGAAGTTCACCCCGATGGCGCGGCCGGCCGCCGAGGGCGACAGGCGCGCCGGGCTCGGCAGCCGGGTCAGGACCGAGAGCGTTTCGAATGCGGCGTGGCCGGCCAGACCGAGACGACGACCGGCCAGCGCGGTGCGTACCCCCGAGTGCGCCTCGTGGTCGGCGACGACCAGGGCGACGGCGACGCTGGTGTCGACCAGGAGGTCGGGTGGGTCAGCGTTGCTCGGCATCGCGCAGAGCCCGGACGAGATCGTCGTCCACCGGTGTCCCCGACGAGGCGACGACGAGCCGGCCCTCGACCTCGACGAGCCGGTCCGTCGCGATCGGCTCGATCCGCAGACTCGATCCGTCGACAGTCACCTCGACCTCGCCCGGTCGCAGGCCGACCCGATCGCGCAGGACCTTCGGCACGACGACGCGGCCCGCCTTGTCGATGGTAGTTCGCATGGAAGCAAACTACCATCGACGTGGGGCGGATTCACAGGGTCTTGAGCAGCTCGTCGAGCCGTTCGTAGGACTCCGACATCCCACCCTCCATGCCGCTGCCGACCATCCCGTCGCGGTCCTCGACGGACTGGAAGGCCGAGCGGGTGCGGATCCGGGTACGGCCATCCAGGTCCTCGAAGTCGGCCCGCTCCAGGCTGACGTGACCCGGCCAGCCGCTGAACTCGAAGGTCTGGGTCATCGCCTTGTGCTCCTCCACCGAGTGCAGCACGCCGCGGAAGCCGAAGGAGGACCCGTCCTCGCCGACGTGGGTGTAGCCCCACGAGCCGCCGGTGCGCGCCTCGAACTCCAGGTCCTTGAGCGTGCTCCCGTGCGGGCCCATCCACTGCGCGATGAGCTCGGGCTCGGTGTAGGCCCGCCAGACGGCGGCCAGGGCGCGTCGAACTCCCGCTCGGTGTCGATGAAGGGCAGGCCTTCCGGGGCGGTGACGGTCAGGGCGTTGGTCATGACTGCTCCTCCAGGGTGCTGAGTAGGGCGTCGAGACGGCGGTACTGCCGCTCGGCGGTGAGCCGATAGCCGTCGATCCAGCCGGTGAGCGCCTCGAGCGCCGCCGGATCGAGATGACAGGGTCGACGCTGACCGTCCCGGCTGCGGGTGATCAGCCCCGCCGTGGTCAGCACGGCGATGTGCTTGGACACCGCCTGCTTCGAGATCGGGAACAGGTCGGCCAGCTCGTTCACCGTGGCCGGCCCCGTCGACAGCCGGGCGACGATAGTGCGCCGTACCGGGTCGGCGAGGGCGGCGAACGCGAGATCGAGCGTGTCCACCGTCATCCCGTCCTGCTCTGGCAGCTGATCGTGTAATCAACCAGTTGGTTGATTACAGGCACCGTACGGACGATCTCGCAGCTTTGTCAACCTGTCGGTTGATTATCTTTTCCGGCCTCCCGCCGCCTCCTTCCGAGCCGCCCGGGAACTGTCGGTGGCCGTCGACACAATTGGCTGGACGGGTTGACGACTCCGTCGTACGGTGCCTACCGGAACGGAACCGTTCCGTTCCGATAGCTCGGAGGTACCGGTGATCCGCAGGCCCGATCGCAGCCGGCCGGCCGCCCTGCGACCGGCCCGCACCGAGGCCCGGACGCCGGCGATCCTGCAGGCCGCGTTGGCCGTGCTCATCGATGTCGGCTACGAGCGGCTGACCATGGAGGCGGTCGCGGCCAAGGCCAAGGCCGGCAAGGCGACGTTGTACCGGCGCTGGAAGGACAAGAGCGAGCTGATCGCCGAGGCGGTCACCAAGCTGCGCGCCGACTGTCTGCCGCCGCCGCCGGACAGTGGCTCGCTGTGCGCGGACCTGGCCGCGGTGGCCGCCATGATCACCGCGCGCAAGTCCCGCCAGGAGCTCTGCGTGATGCAGGGGCTAGCCACCGCCGTACCGCACGATCCGGCGCTCGCCGCGCTGTTCCAGCGCAGCTTCCTCGACCGCCGGTCCGCCGACATGGCCGAGCTGTTCCGGCGGGCGCAGCGGCGGGGGGAGATCCCGCCGCACCGCGACGTCGAGTTCCTCGGCCAGCTCATCCCGTCGATGGTCTTCGCACGAACCCTGGCCACCTCACGACCGGTCGACCCGGTCTGGCTGGACAAGCTCATCAACGACGTCGTCCTACCGGCCGCGACCGCTGGGTCGCTGCCCGATACCGAACAGCTCGTGACCGGGCCCGACCCGGCTGCGACGAAGAAGGAGAACCATGCCCGCCGCCCCTGACCCGGTCCGACTGATCAAGGGGGACGCCGATACCGGCCCGCCCCGTCGGCTCGGGATCGTGCTGCTCGTCATCAGCGCGGCCCAGCTCATGGTCGTGCTCGACGCGACCATCGTGAATATCGCCCTGCCCAGCATCCGCGCGGACCTCCAGCTGTCCGACGCCAGCCTGCAGTGGGTCATCACCTCCTACACGCTGGCCTTCGGCGGCCTGCTGCTCCTGGGCGGCCGGGCCGGCGACATCCTGGGCCGCAAGCGGGTCTTCATCTTCGGCATCCTGTTGTTCACCCTCGGCTCGCTGCTCGGCGGGCTGGCCTGGAACGAGATGACGCTGCTCGGAGGCCGCGTCATCCAGGGCATCGGCGCCGCGATCGCCGCCCCGACCGCCCTGTCCCTCGTGGCCACGGAGTTCCCGGAGGGCAAGCCGCGCAACCAGGCGATGGCGGTGTACGCCGCCATGTCCGGCGCCGGTGCGGCGATCGGCCTGATCCTCGGCGGCGTGCTCACCGACCTGCTCAACTGGCGCTGGGTGCTGTTCGTGAACGTGCCGATCGGCCTGTTCATCGCCTTTGTGGCGCCCCGGGTGCTGCACGAGACCGAGAAGCACACCGGCCTGTTCGACCTGCCCGGCGCCCTGACGGCGACCGCGGGCCTGAGCACCCTGGTCTACGGCCTCACGCATGCGGCCACCGACGGCTGGTCGGACACCGTGACGATCGTCGCCCTGGCGATCGCGGTCGCCCTGCTGGCGGCCTTCTTCGTGATCGAGACCCGCAGTCCACACGCGCTGATGCCGATGCGGATCTTCGCCGATCCGAACCGGACCGGCGCCTACGCGATCATGTTGATCATCGGGGCCGCGATGTTCGCGATGTTCTTCTTCCTGACCTTGTTCGTGCAGGGGATCCTCGGCTACAGCCCGCTGAAGTCCGGCTTCGCGTTCCTGCCGGTCAGCGTGTTCATCGTGATCTCGGCCGGCATCTCCTCGGTGCTCATCACCAAGGTCGGACCGCGCGTCCTGACCCTGGCGGGAACGGCGATCACCGCCATCGGCATGTTCTGGCTGGCCCAGATCGACGTCACCACGACCTACGTGTCGGGCTTGCTGTTCCCGACCATCGTGCTGGCCACCGGTCTCGGCTTCACGTTCATGCCGCTGACCCTGGCGGCGGTCTCCCGGGTGGAGAACCGGGATGCGGGGCTGGCCTCCGGGGTGCTGAACACCACCCAACAGATCGGTGGAGCGCTGGGTCTGGCCACCCTGTCCACCATCGCCATCTCGGCAGCGACCCGCAAGATCGAGGAACTTGCCTCGAGCGGAGCAGCGACCTCGCAGGAGGCCGCCGCCGTCATCGCCCAGGTCGAGGGGTACTCCACGGCATTGCTCGTGGCCTCGGCGATGGCTGCGGCGGCGTTCGTGGTCACGTTCTTCACCATCAAGATCCGTGCCGAGGAGGTCGTGGAAGCCCAGCCGGCGCACGTCGGCTGACCGTCCGGCCGGCGGCGTTCAGGTGGAGCTGACGCCGGGGATCCGGCCGCGGCGGAAGGCCTCGACGAAGCGGCGGTGATCCGCGCGCACGGTTCCGGCGTAGCGGCGGCCGAACTCGACGATGTCGTCGACGAACTCGTCCTCGGCGTCCCCGATCACCGCGATGATCGCCTCCTCCGTCTGGAACTCGACGAGTGACTGGTCACTGTCGGAGTCGGCCACGCAGTGCACCTTGGCCACCGCTCGACCGAGCTGCTCGATCACCTCGGCAAGTTGGGCTGGCTCGGTCAGCTCGCTCCAGTCCAGGTCGGAGGAGTACGGCGAGATCTCGCTGACCACGAAGCCGACCTCGTCGAGGTCGGTGTAGCCCAGCAACGGATCGGCGTGGGCCTGCAGGGCGCGTTGGGAGACCGCCGTACGGTGCCCGTGGTGCTGGAAGAAGCCGTGCACCGCCTGGTCGTCGACGACCCGGCTCGGCGCGGCGACATTGCCCTGCTTCATAGAAAGGATCGCGTCGTTGTCCAGCGCTTGGTTGAAGCCCTCGATCAGGACCGAGTAGGACGGCAACCCGGCGCTGCCGACGCCGAAGCCCGTCTTGCCGACGACGTCCTTCACGTCGTAGGCGATGCCGCGAAACCGCTTGGTCTCCGGGATCGTGTCGAGATAGCGCTCGAAGGCGTCCACCACCTTGGCCCGCTCGTCGTCGTCGAGGCGGCGTACGCCGGACAGGTCCCGGAACACCCGGTCGTAGTCGTCCAGCCGGGTGAACCGCTCCAGCATGCCAGCCCGGGTGGACAGCCGCGCAACGCGCAGGGCGTCCAGCACGGCACCCCTGGCGGTGTCGAGGTTCAAGGCGAACTGCGCGTCGTCCTCGGTATCCAGGAACCAGCGGACCTGGGCGGCGTAGGCCCGGACGAAGGTCTCGATCAGGTCGCCGATCGCCTCGTCGGACAACGCCTTCTGCCAGCAGATGAGGGCCACACTCGCGGCGAACCGCTTGAGGTCCCAGGTGAAGTGCCCGACATAGGCCTCGTCGAAGTCGTTGACGTCGAAGATCAGGACGCCCGATCCGTCCATGTAGGTGCCGAAGTTCTCCGCGTGCAGGTCACCCTGGATCCAGATCCGGCTGGTCCGCTCGTCGGCCCACCGGTCTTCCTCCGCGGTCACGTCGGCGTAGAACAGGCATGCACTGCCGCGGTAGAACGCGAAGGGTTCGGCGGCCATCTTGCGGAACTTCGTGCGGAACGCCCCGGGATCGGTGGCCATCAGGTCGGAGAACGCGTCGACCAGCGCCTCGACTATGAACGTCTCCCGCTCGTCGGCCTCGGCCGGCTCGTCCTGGCCGGCCATCAGCGCTGGCCAGTCATCAGCGCTCGGTTCCGGCCAGGAAGCCGAGCAGGTCCTGCCGCGTCAGGACCCCCACCGGCTTCCCGTCGTCGAGAACGACGGCGGCTCCGGCGTGCAGCAGCGCGTCCATGGCCACCGCCACCGTCTCCCCCCAGCCGATCTGCGGCAGCGGGGGGGACATGTGCTTGTCCAGCGAGTCGGCCAAGCTCGCCCGGCCCTCGAACAACGCGTCGAGCAGGTCGCGTTCGACCACCGAGCCGACCACTTCGGCGGCCATCACCGGGGGCTCGGCCTGAACGACCGGCACCTGCGACACGGCGTACTCGCGCAGGATGTCGATGGCCTCCCGCACGGTCTCGGTCGGGTGCACGTGCACCAACTGCGGCAGCGAACCCGACTTGCGGGACAGGACGTCACCGACCGTCGTGTCGTCCGGGCCGGCGCTCAGGAAGCCGAAGTCGGCCAGCCATTCGTCACTGAAGATCTTCGACAGGTAACCCCGCCCGGAGTCGGGCAACAGGACCACCACGACATCGTCGGGTCCGAGCCGGCCCGCGAGCCGCACCGCCGCGGCCGCGGCCATCCCGCAGGACCCGCCGACCAGCAGCCCCTCCTCGCGCGCCAGCCGCCTGGTCATCGCGAAGGAATCGCGGTCGGAGACGGCGATGATCTCGTCCGGGACCGAGGGGTCGTACGCCGCCGGCCAGAAGTCCTCCCCTACGCCCTCGACCAGGTAGGGGCGGCCGGTGCCACCGGAGAAGACCGAGCCCTCCGGGTCCGCACCGACCACCCGCACCCGCCCATTCGAGACTTCCTTCAGGTACCGGCCGGTCCCGCTGATGGTCCCGCCGGTCCCCACGCCGGCCACGAAGTGCGTGATCCGGCCTTCGGTCTGGGTCCAGAGTTCCGGGCCCGTGGAGTGGTAGTGGCTGGCCGGGTTCGCCGGGTTGGAGTACTGGTCGGGTTTCCAGGCGCCGTCGATCTCTCCGACCAGCCGGTCGGAGACCTGGTAGTAGGAGTCCGGATGCCCCGGCGCCACCGCCGTGGGGCAGACCACCACGCGAGCGCCGAAGGCCCGCAGCACGTTGACCTTGTCGGCGGACACCTTGTCCGGGCAGGTGAACACGCACTGGTACCCGCGCTGCTGGGCCACGATGGCCAGCCCGACCCCCGTGTTACCGGAGGTCGGCTCGACGATGGTCCCGCCCGGCCGTAGCTCACCGCTGGCCTCCGCGGCCTCGATCATCCGCAGCGCGATCCGATCCTTGACCGACCCGCCCGGGTTGAAGTACTCGACCTTGGCCAGGACGAGGGGTTCCACGCCGGCGGAGACCGACTTCAGCCGGACGAGCGGCGTGTTGCCCACGAGCTCGATCAGGGACTGCGCGTACTGCACAGGGCAGGCACTTCCTTAGGTTGTCGGGTCGCCGGCGCCGGGGGCGTCGAAAATCGAGGTCTGGTCAGCGTAACCAGGCGCGTAGCCTCGGCCGCGTGAGCGAGCGCCGTGGGCGAAGCGCATCGCCCAGCAGGGCACGGCGGATCGCGGTCGCCTCGGCGTACGGCGGGGGTGGCCTGGGCCTGGCCTGGGCGGTGTTGTTCGGGGTCCTGCGCCAGGAGGCGACGATGGCCCGCCGGCGGGTGCTGAGCCACACCGAGGTCGACGACCCGCCGGACGGGACCGGTTACTGGGGTACCGGGGCCGGTGAGCCCCTCACCTTGGCCATGCTGGGCGACTCCAGCGCCGTCGGCCGCGGCGTCGACGACGTGGCCGAGACTCCTGGGGTGCTGCTCGCGGTCGCCCTGTCCGACCTCGCGGACCGGCCGGTCCGCCTGGTGCAGGTCGCGGTCAGCGGCTCGGAGTCCAGCGAGCTGGCCCTGCAGGTCAGCCGGGCGATACCCGAACGGCCGGACGTCGCCGTCGTGATGATCGGGGCCAACGACGTCACCGCCCGGGTGTCCCCCCAGACTGCGGTACGGCACCTGCGTAAAGCAGTGCTCGACCTACGCGTGTCGGGCAGCGAGGTCGTCGTCGGAACCTGCCCCGACCTGGGCACGCTGCGTCCGGTTCCGCAGCCCCTGCGCCGGTTCGGGCGGTACTGGAGTCGGGAGATGGCAGCGGCGCAGACTGTCGCTGTAGTCGAGGCCGGTGCCCGCAGCGTGTCCCTGGGTTCGATCCTCGGACCGGAGTTCGCCAGCCGGCCGCACTACTTCAGCGCCGACCAGTTCCACCCGTCCCGGGTGGGCTACGCGCGTGCGGCGGCGGTCATGTTGCCGTCGGTCGCCGACGCCCTGGGGCTTCTGTTGCCCGAAGACCTGCCCGCGCGCTTGCGCGAGGTACACCGGGCTGCGGTGCAGGCCGCGGACCGGCCCGGGACCGAAGTAACCGCCGCACCCGACCGCCGTGGCCGCTCCTTCGCCTCCACCCAGCGCCGCCGGCCGGCCCGGATGCCCACGCCGGCCGAAGTGTCCGACGCCGACCAGCAGAGCCGGGAGCCAGCCTCGTGAACGCTCACCGCACCCCACGCCTGCTCGCCCTCGGCACGCTGGGCACCGTGACCACTGCGCTCGCAGTCCTGGGCGTGGAGGCCGTGGCGGCGGCCCGGAGAGAGTACGTCGACCCCGAGAGCGCGCCCTCGGTCGCGGGCCAGTTCGGCGACACCGCCGGCCGGGAGGTCCGGCTCGTCCTGCTCGGCGACTCCACCGGCGCCGGCGTCGGCGTACAGGCGGTGGGCGAGACGGTGGGCGGGCAGCTCGCGCAGCGGCTGGCCCGCCGCGGCTGGCGGGTCCACCTGGCCGGGGTGGCGATCAGCGGCTCGCGCTGCCGCGACCTCGGTCCGCAGGTGTCCCGTGCGCTGCTGGGACGTCCGGACATCGCGATCATCTGCATCGGTTCGAACGACGCCCTGCGCGGTGCCCGCTTGCCCGCGATCCGGCGCTCCCTGGGTACGGCGGTCGAGCGGCTCACCGCCGCTGGCGTGCACACCATCGTGGCGACCTGCCCCGACCTCGGGGCGGCCCGCTCGTTCGCCCAGCCGCTGCGTGCGATCGCCAGCCGTCGGGGCCGGCGGGTGGCCGCGGCCGAGGCGGCGGCGACCACAGCGGCCGGCGGCGAGTCGATCGACCTCGGGCGCCTGACCGGCCCGATCTTCCGGGCCGACCCGGGCACCCTGTCCCCGGATGAGTTCCATCCCTCGGCCGACGGGTACCGGCTGTGGGCCGAGGTCCTGCAGCCGAGGGTGGAAGCCGCGGCCCGCCGCCGCAGCCGTTCCGGGTCACGGGATCCCGGTGCCAGCGATGGCGGGCGGCCCCGACGCGGGTAGATTCGCCCGCGTCTGTTCAGGTTCTCAAGTACCCCCAGCCCGGAGGTTGTGCCGTGCCCGAAGCCGTCATCGTCGCTACCGCCCGCTCGCCCATCGGCCGGGCGATGAAGGGTTCCCTCAAGGATCTTCGCCCCGACGATCTGACCGCGACGATCATTCGCGCCGCCCTGGACAAGGTGCCGGCGCTGGACCCGGCCGACATCGACGACCTGATGCTGGGCTGTGGCCTGCCCGGCGGCGAGCAGGGGTTCAACCTGGCCCGGATCGTGGCAGTGCTGCTCGGTTACGACCACGTCCCCGGGGTGACGCTGACGCGGTACTGCTCGTCCTCGTTGCAGACGACGCGGATGGCGCTGCACGCCATCAAGGCCGGTGAGGGTGACGTGTTCATCTCCGCCGGAGTCGAGATGGTGTCGAGCTTCGTCAAGGGCAACAGCGACTCGCTGCCGGACACCCGTAACCCGCTGTTCGCCGACGCGACGGATCGCACGCGGGCGGTGGCCGAGCGGGGCGCCGAATCCTGGACCGACCCGCGGGCGGAGGGTTGGCTGCCCGACGCCTACATCGCGATGGGCCAGACCGCGGAGAACCTCGCCCTCGCCGAGGACGTCAGCCGGGAGGACATGGACGTGTTCGGCGTCCGGTCGCAGAACCTGGCCGAGAAGGCGATCGCCAACGGCTTCTGGGAGCGCGAGATCACGCCGGTGGCCACGCCGGACGGGTCCGTGGTGAGCACCGACGACGGCCCGCGGGCCGGGGTCACGCTGGAGGCGGTGCGCGAGCTCAAGCCGGTGTTCCGGCCCAACGGGCGGGTCACGGCCGGCAACTGCTGCCCGCTCAACGACGGCGCCGCCGCGGTCATCGTCATGAGCGACGCCAAGGCCGCGGCGCTGGGGCTGACGCCGCTGGCTCGGATCGTCTCGACCGGCGTCACCGGACTCTCGCCGGAGATCATGGGCCTCGGGCCGGTCGAGGCCTCGAAGCAGGCGCTGGCCCGGGCCGGGATGAGCATTCACGACATGGACCTGATCGAGATCAACGAGGCCTTCGCGGCACAGGTGATCCCGAGCTACCGGAAGCTCGGCCTGTCCGACGAGCAGGCCGGCGCCAAGCTGAACGTGCACGGCGGTGCGATCGCGATCGGGCACCCGTTCGGGATGACCGGGGCCCGGATCACCGGCACGCTGCTCAACGGCCTGCAGACCCGGGACGCGACCTTCGGGCTGGAGACGATGTGCGTCGGCGGTGGCCAGGGCATGGCCATGGTGATCGAACGGCTCAGTTAGGCGTTCGGGGTGCGCCGAGCGGCTCAGCTGAGCGTTGACATCGCCGCCTGCGCACCGTCGGCTCCGCCGGCCCGGGCGATGCAGGACGCGCTGTGGTGGGAGATCCAACGTCGCTACGACTTCACCGCCCCGGATCCGATCGATCGGAGCGCCTTCGACGGACCGCGCGGGGCGTTCTGGGTCGCCAGCCATGACGGGCGTCCCATCGGAAGCATCGCCCTGGCCCCGCTGGACCATCCCGAGGTAGCTGAACTCGACGTCATGTACGTCGCGCCCGACCATCGGGGCACCGGGCTGGCTCAAGCCCTGCTCGCCACGCTTGAGGACCACGCCCGCGGCGTCGGGATCAGGCTCGTGCGCTTGCGGGCCGGGGAGCCACAGCCGGAGGCCCTGCGCTTCTACGTTGCGGCGGGCTTCCGACCCATCCCGCCGTTCGGCAGGTGGGCCGGCGACGACACGGCCCGGTGCTTCGAGAAGGCGCTCGGGCGGGTCAAGGGCGGCGAGCCTGGCGTCGGGTGACAGTGGAGCTTGATCATGAGGCTGTATGCAGCCGAAACCGCTCGCTCTAGCCTCACGATCATGGCGTGGATCGCGGCTCGCGCCTTCGGCATCCGCCTTGAGAAGTCGGCCTCGCACGCTGCAATCGACGGTCGCTTCGGCCCCGGTCCGCTCGCTGGCCGCTCGGTCAACATCAAGTGGTACCTCAAGCGTGAAGGCCTGCTCGATTTCACGGTCAACGCGAAACCGGACATGTATCTCGTGATGACCGGCCCGCCGCCGCCGCCACGTCCTCCCGTGGCGGCACACGGCCGTGGTGCATCGCAGCGGTGTACCTGTTCGATACCGAGGCGCTGCACATCGCAATGGAGGGACGCAAGCTCGGGGTGGCGACCAGCGTACGACGGGAACTCTGGGAGAAGGGGGAGGTTTACCCCGACCCGCGCAACCCGGCACTCCAGCTGTCCTCTGGCCAGCGGGCAGCGCTTAGCCTCTTTGCCCCGACGACGAGCTGATCAGTACCCAACCTCCCACCGGGTCCGGAACAGAACGAAGGGGCCGCCGGCTCGATGCCGACGACCCCTTCGTTGTGGGACAGGTTTACTCGCGGAAGTAGCTGAGCAGCCGCAGGATCTCCAGGTACAGCCAGACCAGCCCGACCACGAGGCCGAACGCGGCGAACCAGGCGAACTGCTGCGGCGC
>JACCSC010000464.1 GCA_013813215.1 Geodermatophilaceae bacterium
GCTGGTCCGCGCCGATGAGCAGCATTCGGCGCAACCGGGCACCAGCGCGTGGGAAGAGCTTGGTTCATGAGGACCGCGCGGGTCGGTCTGAGCACCGTGACCCTGGACATCACCGACGCCCTGGACCTGTCCGAGCTCCTCGACGCCGTCGACGGCTGGCTTGCCGCCAGCCACACCGACCACAACCGACCCGACCCGTCCGCGACACGTCGGCTGCGCCGGCAGCTGATCGACTTCTCACACCTGCTGATCTTCGGCGAGGGCGACCTCACCGGCCCCGATGAGCAGGACCGGCGGTCGGCCCGGTGAACACCCCGCCCGCGCCACCGTTGCCGCAGGAGCTGACCACGGTGCTGCGCCGGATGCGGCTGCCCTACGTCCGCGCCGCCGCACCCGAGGTCCTGGCCACCGCCCGGGCGCAACGCTGGGACCCCGCCGAAGTGCTGCGCGTCCTGCTCGTCGCCGAAGCCAAGGGCCGCGACCTGGCGACCCGCCGGATGCACCGGCGGGCCGCCGGCTTCCCGACCGGCAAGACCTTCGACTCCTGGCGCGAGCACGACAGCAGCATCCAGCCCGCCACCCAAGCCGCACTGCGCACCCTGGAATGGGTCGGCCGGGCCGAGAACCTCGCCGTCAGCGGCCCCAGCGGCACCGGCAAATCGCACTTCGTCGAAGCCCTCGCGCACGCCGTCATCGACGCCGACATGCGCGTGTCCTGGTTCACCCTGGAATCCCTCACCACCACCATCGGCCGGGCCCGCATCGACGCCTCGATCGCCAAGGTCGTCGCCCGCATCTGCAAGAGCGACCTCATCGTCATCGACGACATCGGCATGTTGCCCGCCGGTCAGGACGCCGCCGAGGCGTTCTACCGCGTCATCGACGCCGCCTACGAACGACGATCCGTCGCCGTCACCTCGAACATCAAACCGTCCGGCTTCGACACCATCATGCCCAAGACCCTGGCCACGACCAGCGTCGACCGGCTGCTCCACCACGCCCACCAAGTCCTCACCGACGGCCGCTCACAACGCCTCGCCGAGGCCCTCGCCGGCAAAGGAGTGGTGCCCCTGACCTGACCCACCACCGGAGATCAGCCGTCCACCCACCAGGGAAGCTCCCGTCCATCCGCCTGGAGAACTGATGTCCGCCCACCCGGAGGTCCCGCTGTCCGCTGACAACCGATCCCGGCGTGGCACACGTCCAGGATCAGCAGCAGCCCGTCCAAGTCTTGCGCCGACGTGTCCTGAACCAGGCTCTCCACCCGAGCTGCGATCGGGTAGCCACCGCCGGTGGAGCTATGCGGGTTGTCCGGGTTCCCGTCACTCGGCAGCAGGAACAGCCGAGGCGCCCCCCCCAGGGGGCGAGACCAACGCAGCGTGCCCGATAAACGCCAGCACCAGCACCGCTTTGCCGTTGGCCGCTCGGCCCACCGCCTCCTCGACGCAGGCCACGAGTTCCGCACCGGTCGGGTCGATCACGAGCCGACTACCAGCGGGGGCGCAGCCACCCCTGACCGGGTCTGTCAGCACCTCGTACAGATCCCGGGCGCGCTCGGGCAGGAACGACACCGGCGCCCAAGCCTCGCACTGGGACCCGATCACCAACGCGTGCCGCCCGTCCACCTCCAGCAGTATCCGCCAACCCGCCGACCAACCCGGGACGTGGGCCACCTCGGTCGCCAGCTTGACACCTCGAATGCCTACTCCACATCGCCTCGACTGCCCGGCCGTTGCCAGAAGCAGAGGGCTGCTCCGGCCACGCACGGACACCGCCGCGAACCACGACGCCGTTGCCCCGGGTGTCATGGTGTCGTCGCTGAAGACCCCCGCCTACCGCGGTTGCCCTCTGCTGGCGGCACCGAACGGCGGTCACCTCGACCGTTGCTCGGATCTGGCATTATTGTGGCAACGACGGGCACCAGCGGACCCCTCCGGACAACAAAGGTGCAGGTCAGCCCTCGTAGCTCAGGGGATAGAGCGATGGTTTCCTAAACCGTGTGCCGCAGGTTCGAATCCTGCCGAGGGCACCCGCGGTCCATTGCTTCACTGCTCGCGCTCGGACCGGTAGCCAAGCTCAGAGATGGCGCCTTACGCTCACCGGCCCGATGGTGAGCGTCGGCGCCGCCTCGAGGATCACGCCGACAAGCTGGACATCGCCGGCCAGGGTCGGACGACGGCGGGCGAGCACGCGGCCACCACGCCCGGACCCCGTCCAGGTCGCCTCTTCCAGCTCGGACAGGGTCGCGGCGCAGGACGGCCGTGCGCAGCGCCACCCTATCGTCCGCCGGGGTGAACGAGGGCAGCCAGTGTCAGGATCCGTGCACGTCACCCGCCGCCCACGGTTCGGTCCGTGACACAGCACCCCGCGGTACGCCGCCGCGCTCAGCGCCAGCCGCCACCGGGGCATCCAGCCGACGAACGCGGGCAGCACCCGCTCGCCCGCCCAGCCTCCCGACGTCGTCGGTCTGCGCGGCAGACATCGCCGGCCCGGGCGGGGCTGCGGGGCGGGGCCGGCGCTGCCGCGAGCGCCGCGCACCACAGCGGTAGCTGGTGGGCGGGAAGGGTGCACCGTCCCCCGCCGTCCGAACGTCGTGACCAGGCTGCGCTGCTCCACTACGCGGACCGCACGTCCGTCCGGGTCGCACCCGGCACCCGGAGCCCGAGTGACAGCTCCGCGGCCGACATCACCTGGGCGTGGATGCCCGCACACCGCCGGCGGCCGCCGGCAGATCCAGGAACCCCGCGGTCAGCCCGTGCCGGGACAGCCGGCGGAAAACACCTCGGGGAACGTCGTCGTAGGCATCGCCACGCCACCGAAGCACACCGGATGCAGCAGGATCGAGCCCATGTTCTCCCTGCGCCGGCCGTCGGCCGAGCACCTGGCGGCCACCCTGTCCGCGGCCCGGTCCGAGCAGCCGACGTACGACGGGACGGGAGCCACGGCTGGCGGCGGTAACCTCCCGACCGGCTACCGGGCAGCGGTCGTGCGGCGACACGTCGGGTCCGGGCAGCCGGTGTTCGACGCTGCGGTCGCGGCGGTCGACTCCTGGGCCGCGCAGCGCCACGCCGGCGTCGAGGTCTACCCGCCGCAGGCGCGTCCGGCGGAGGGGGAGACGGTGGTCCAGCTGCTGCGGCTGGGTCCGCTTTGGGCCACCGCCGCCTGCCGGATCGTCTACCGGCTCGACGAGGCCGACCGGGCGGGCTTCGCGTACGGCACGCTGACCGGCCACCCGGTCCGCGGCGAAGAGGCGTTCTTGGTCGAGCGCGACGCGGCGGGCGTGGTCCGGGTGCGGATCGCCGTCTTCTCCCGGCCCAACCACTGGCTGGTCCGGCTCGGTGGCCCGGTCGGCCGGCTCGTACAGCGGCGTACGGCGGGCCGGTACGCCGACGGCATCGCCCGAGCGGCCCGCTGAGCACCGCGGGTCAGAACACGCCCGGCTCGCGGAACATCAGGGCCACCCGGACCCCAGCCGCGGCGCACTTCGGGACGGCGTGCTCCCAGGTCCGTTGGCAGGTGCCGCCCATCACGAGCAGGTCGCCGTGCGCCGGCGTCATCTTGTGGGCCAGACCCCCGCCCCGAGGGCGGAGCAGGAACCGGCGCGGGGCCCCGAGCACGAGGATGGCGACCACCGTGGTGGCCACCCGTCGTCCCGCCGTGTCACCGTGCCAGGCCACGGAGTCCCGCCCGTCGCGGTAGAGGTTCGCGCTGACCGCGGACAGGTCCAGCTCGTAGCGGCGGCCGAGTACCGCCGCCATTCCCAGCACGGGATCTGGTGGATCGCTCCAGCCGCGGGTGGACAGCCGGGGCTCGGCGACCACCTTGTCGTACATCCAGCGCTCGTGGGCGGCCCAGGGCGCTGCCTCCAGCACGCGGTCGAGCAATGTCTCGGCCCCGGCGAGCCAGCCCGGGACCACCTCCAGCCACGCCCCCCGCCCCAGGTCGGTCCGGGTGGCCGCGCCAAAGGCCGGGTCGTAGGTCGGCTCCGTTGCGCTGTCCAGCAGCGACCCCTGCGCAGCAAGCATCGGACCATGTTATCGAACAAGCGTTCGAGCACAAGTGGGTCGGGGAACCCACGACCTAGGCTGACCGCGGTGAACGAACCGAGGCGCCGGCCGCTGGCCATGTCGGCGGCGCTGGTGGCCGGGCTGACCGGCGTCAGCATGCTGCTCGGACTGCTCCGGGACACGGTGATGGCCGCGGTCTTCGGCGCGGGTGCCGACGTGGACGCCTTCCTGGTCGCGCAGGGCCTGCTCAACCTCGTCCTGGCCGTGGCCGCCGGCGCGATCGCCAAGGCGACCGTCCCGGTGCTCAGCCGCGCCGTCGACACCGGCCGGTACGACGAGGGCTTGGCCACGCTGCGGGTGGCGCTGACCTTGTGCACGCTCGTGTTGGCCCTGGCCGCGACCGGCATGTGGTTCGCCGCCGAAACCCTGGTCGGCGTCGTCGCGCCCGGCTTCGACCCGGCCACCCGCGACACCGCCGTCGAGTTGACCCGAATCATGCTGGTGGCAGTGCTCTTCGTGGCCGGCACGAACATCTTGTCCGGCGCCGCCCAGGCTTACGGCGTGTTCGGCTGGTCAGCGCTGCAGGGCGTGCCGTTCAACCTGGCGATGATCGTCGCGGCCCTGGCCCTCGCGCCGGTGCTCGGGATCGCTTCTCTCGCTTGGGGTTTCGCCGTCGGCTCGCTGTTGCGCCTCCTCCTGCAGATCCCGCCTCTGCGCCGCCGGGGGCTGCGGCTACGGCCGTCGTGGCGCTGGCGTGATCGCGGCCTGCGCGAGATGACGACCCTGATGCCGCCGCTGCTGCTGGGCAGCGCCCTCGGCAACGTGAACTCCGTCGTGGACCGCGCCGTCGCCTCCGATGTCGGCACCGGCGCCATTGCCGGCCTCAGCTACGGCTACCGGCTGGTCTCGCTGTTCGACATGATCGTCGTCGCCACCTTGGCCACCACGCTGTATCCGGCGTTCAGCGCGGCGAGTGCGCCGGAACGTCGGGCCGAGCTGCGCGATCAGGTGAACCGCGGGGCGGCGATGGCCCTGACCCTGCTCGCGCCCGCGGTGGCGTTGTTGCTCGTGGCCGGCGGGCCGATCGTGACCCTGCTCTACGGCCGCGGCGACTTCGACGCCGCGGCGGCCCGGGTGACCACCGTGGCCGTGGCCGGGTACGCCGTCGGCCTGCTCGCGCTCGGTGTACGCGAGGTGCTGTCGCGGGCGTCGTATGCAGTCGGCGACAGCAAGACGCCCGTCCAGGCGGCCCTCGCCGGGGTCGTGGTCAACGTGGCCGGGGACCTGATCCTGGCGCCACCGTTCGGCGTGGCCGGCATCGCGGTAGCCAGCGCGCTCTCCTTTCTCACCGCGGCCACCGTCCTGTCCTGGCAGTCCGCCCGTCGCCACCGGCTGGTCCACCTCCGAGCGGTCGCGTCCGCGGCAGGGGTGACGGGGATCGCCGCGGCGGTGGCGGGTGGCGGGGCGGCGGTCGCAGCGTGGGGCTGGCGGTCCTGGACCGGCGGCGGTACGGCGGCCGCCGCGGGCGAGGTCGTCCTTGTCGCGGCCCTGGTGCTACCGACGTACCTGCTCGTCCTGCGTCTGGTCGGGCGGCCGGAACCGGCGCAGCTCACCGCGCTCGTCCGCGCCGTCGGTGCCCGGCTACGCCGGCGCTGACACCGGGGCCTCCGCGGCGGGAAGTGCGTCGGCGGTTGTCGCTAGAGCGGGCGGAGCAGACCGAACGGCGTGGCCTGCTCGCAGTGCCCCAACGGATTGTCCTGCAGGGCACTCAGGATCTCGGTGGTAGGCAAGGCGTGCAGCGAGCGAGCGCGGACCGTGCCACCGCGATCGTTGATGTCCACGATCGCCACCTCCGCGCCGAGCCGGCTGGCCAGCCGCTCGCACCACCGCACAGCGACCTGCGGGGCCAGCGGTGGCAACAGGGTGTCTAGGTACGGCGGACGCATCCCGTCCAGATCCCGGGCCAGGGATCCGGCCAGGCGGTAGAACACACCGCGCACCCCCAGCGGGCGGGTCGCCGCGGCGGCCGCGGCCGCGAGCACCACCCGGAGCGCCCCGGCGTGCTCGACGCGGTACTGCATCTTGGCCGGTATGGACAGGCCGAGCGAGTCGCCGTGGGGCCGCACCCGCGGGGCGAGCAACCGGGCCACCCACCCGGGTCGCAACGTCGCCGCCGGCACGGCCTGCCCGCTCAGCAGCACGACCAGCTTCTCAGCTACGAAGACGGTGTCCGTCGGCCGGCAGATCGGCGTCATCGCCACCCGGGCGACGTCAACCAGGTCGTCGTCGGGGCCGAGCCACGGCGTACGCACCAGGATCCGCTCGTACTCCGCCGATCCACGGCGGATCCGCTCGTGCCGGCACACCTCGAAGTCCCCGCCCAGACGCTCCCTGCGATCGGCCATGACGCTCATCTGGCCTCCTCGGTAGGCGACAGCGACGCGGCGACTGTAGGGCCGCAACATGAGAGGGAGATGACAGCGCGCGTCGACCCGCCGACGTTCGCCGGCAGTTCACCTGAGGGTGTTCCCAGCGCGGGCCGGATGCGCTGAGATGGCGCGATGACGTCCCTGTTCCGGCGTACGACCGTCCTGCTCGCCTCGACAGTCGTTGCCGCCACCCTCGGCACCGTCCCGACCGCCGGCGCGACGCCGGCCGCTGACGCCGCCGGCACCGTGCGGTTCGCGACCTTCAACGCCTCGCTCAACCGCAGCGTCGAGGGCGAACTCGTCGCGGACCTGTCCACGCCCGACGACGCGCAGGCGGCGAACGTCGCCGAGATCATCCAGCGCACCCGGCCGCAGGTTCTGCTGGTCAACGAGTTCGACTACGACGCCGCCGGCGAGGCCCGACAACTCTTCCAGGACAACTACCTGTCGGTTCCGCACAACGGTGCCGACCCGATCGACTACCCCTACAGCTACGCCGCGCCGTCGAACACCGGTGTCCCGAGCGGCTTCGACCTGAACAACGACGGCACCGTCGGTGGCCCGGACGACGCCTTCGGCTTCGGCTTCTTCCCCGGGCAGTTCGGGATGGCGGTCTACTCGATGTTCCCGATCGACACTGCCGCGGTGCGGACGTTCCAGACGTTCCTCTGGAAGGACATGCCCGGGGCGCTGTTGCCCGACGACCCGGCGACACCGGAACCGGCGGACTGGTACTCCCCCGCCGAACTCGAGGTGTTCCGGCTGTCCTCGAAGAGCCACTGGGACCTGCCGGTGCAGGTCGACGCGCAGACCGTGCATTTCCTGGTCAGCCACCCGACGCCGCCGGTCTTCGACGGCGAGGAGGACCGCAACGGGCGGCGAAACTACGACGAGATCGGCTTCTGGGCTGATTACGTCTCGCCGCTGCGCTCGCGCTACGTGTACGACGACGCCGGCGGCCGCGGGGGTCTCCCGGCCGGCGCCAGCTTCGTCATCGCGGGGGACCAGAACTCCGACCCCCTCGATGGCGACAGCCTGCCCGGCGCCGCGCAGCAGTTGCTGGACCACCCGCGCGTCAACGACAGCCGGCCGCCGGACTCCGTCGGCGCGATCCAGGCCGCCAGGCTGCAGGGCGGCGCCAACGACGCCCACGAGTCGCCGGACCGCCACGACACGGCCGACTTCGACGACGTCGCCCCGGGCAACCTGCGGGTCGACTACGTACTGCCTTCGGCGGATCTGGGCATCCGGCGCTCGGCGGTGTTCTGGCCCGTCCCCCGCAGCCCGCTGTACCGGCTCGTGGGCGACGGCAGCTTCCCGGCCCCGAGTTCGGACCACCGGCTGGTCTGGGTCGACCTGCGCCCCTAGCCCCGAGTGGTTACGGTCGCGACATGCCGGCGGTCCTGTGGTTGCGACGTGACCTGCGGCTTTCCGACCACCCGGCGCTGCACGCCGCCCTGGCCGACGACGGCCGTGTGGTCCCGCTCTTCGTGCTCGACCCGGCGCTGCTGGGCCCGGCCGGCGGGCCGCGGGTCGCGTTCATGTTGGACTGCCTGCGGGAGCTGAACCAGGATCTCGACGGCGCTCTCGTGCTGCGCACGGGCAACCCGGTCGACGTCGTACCCGCGCTCGCTCGGGAGGTGGAGGCCAGCGCGGTCCACATCTCCGCCGACTTCAACCCCTACGGTCGCGCCCGCGACGACAAGGTCGCCGCCGCGCTGGGGGACGTGCCGCTGAACCCGACCGGTTCGCCGTACGCCGTGTCCCCGGGCCGGGTGCGCAAGGAAGACGGCGAGCCCTACCGCGTCTACACCCCCTTCTACCGGGCCTGGCTGAGGCAAGGCTTCCCCAGCCCGCCGGCCGAGCCGGAGGTCGTGACCGTGACCGGGCTGCCGAGCGACCGGCTGCCGGCCAAGCCGGACGTCGGGGCGGCCGCGCTGCCGGCCGCCGGCGAACGGGCGGCGCGCCAACGCTGGCAGGACTTTCGCGACGAGCACCTGCAGCGGTACGCCGATGAACGTAACCGCCCCGACCTGGAGGCGACGAGCCGACTCTCGCCCTACCTGCGTTGGGGCTGCATTCACCCCCGGACGCCGCTGGCCGACCTGCGGGGACGCACCGGCAAGGGCGCGGAGACCTTCCGCAAGGAGCTGGCATGGCGCGAGTTCTACGCCGACGTGCTCTTCCACAACCCCGACTCCGCGCGCGAGCCCTACCTGCCGCGCTACGCCGAGCTGCGGGTGGACACCGGGAAGTCCGCTGACGAACGCTTCAACGCGTGGACCGAGGGCCGCACCGGCTACCCGATCGTCGACGCCGGCATGCGCCAACTGCTCGTCGAGGGCTGGATCCACAACCGCATCCGGATGGTCGTCGCCTCGTTCCTGGTCAAGGATCTGCACCTGGGCTGGAAGGAGGGCGCACGGCACTTCATGCGCCACCTCGTGGACGGCGACCTGGCGAGCAACCAGCACGGTTGGCAGTGGGTGGCCGGCTCGGGCACGGACGCGGCGCCGTTCTACCGCGTCTTCAACCCGGTCAAGCAGGGGCAAAAGTTCGATCCTGAGGGCAACTACGTCCGCCGCTACGTCCCCGAACTGCGCGGCGTCGACGGCGCTGCGGTGCACACGCCCTGGGAGCTTATCGTGCCGCCCGCGGACTACCCGGATCCGATCGTCGACCACGCCGAGGAGCGGCAAGAGGCGCTGGCCCGTTACGACGCGGTCAAGGCATGACCGCCGAGATCGACCGGGTCACCGCGGCGTTCACGGCCCGGCTCGGGTCGCTCGACCTCCCACTGCCCGGCTCGGGCCGCACGGAGCAGCGGTGGAGCGGCCTGGCCGAGCTCGCGCGGGAGGACCTGGCCGTAGCAAGACTCGCCGAGGGTCACGTCGACGCCGTGGCGATCCTGGCCGAGCTGGCCGGGCCGGCGCCCCGGCCCGGGACGCGCTGGGGCGTCTGGGCGGCCGAACCGCCGCATCCGGTGCTCGGTGCCGAGCAGCGCCCCGACGGCTGGCGGCTGACCGGCACCAAGCCATGGTGCTCGGGCGCCCACGCCTGCACGCATGCCCTGGTCACCGCGCGCGCCGGTGAGCAGCGTCGGCTGTTCGCGGTCGACCTCGGCACTGGTAGCACGGCGCCGGTGGAGGGCACGTGGCCGGCCGTGGGGATGGCCGGCAGCGACAGCGGC
>JACCSC010000216.1 GCA_013813215.1 Geodermatophilaceae bacterium
CGAGGCTGAGGTAGAAGCCACAGGTGCCGCACCGGCCGGGGGCCTGCTTGGCCATCGGCGCCTCCGGGCCGGTGTCGCCCTCGTGCCAGCGCTGGGCCGCGTCGAGCCGGCCGGGTCGCGACATCACCCGCACCCGTCCGATCCCCAACTCGAAGGCCACCTCGTCGACGGCGGGATCACCGGTCGCGGTGTAGGCCGGAGCCAGCCGGGAGTCGTCGGATTCGGCCGGCAGCAGGTCCCCTACGCCGAGGTCGCCGGGGCGCAGCCGCTCACTCCAGGGCACCCAGGGCGGCGGCAGCAGCGCCCCGTCGCCGGGCTGCAGCACCACCTCGTCGATGGTGATCAGGTCGTCGTCGGCCAGTCGGGTGAGCGCGACCGACCAGACCCAGCCGGAGTACGAGGCCGTCGTGCAGTCGAAGAAGTGGATCGCCACGAGGGCGCCCGGAGAGTCGTCGGGTCCGGCCTGAGCGCCCCGGTGCTCGCCGACCGGCGCCGGAGCGGCCTCGGCCTCCGCCGCCGCGCGGGCCAGCTCGATAGCCGCGGCGAGGAGTTCATCGGGGCGCACCTGGGTGGAAGCAGTCACCCGCCCATCCTCCCCCACCGGCGGCTTGCGCCGAACCGTCGCCGCCGTGAGGCAGGATGACAGCGTGAGTTCGCCCGGTCCGGCCGACCCGCCGTATCCGGCCGGGCGCCCGCCGCAGGGCCTGGACCCCACCCCTCGCGAGTCTGGGCCACGGCTCGATCGACACCCGCGTTCCTCCGGGCCGGAAGCGACCCAACCGCAGCCCGGACTGCCGTTCGACCGGCCCCCGCCCACACCGGGTCAGGGCCGGTTGCGCACGTCGGCGCAAACCCGCCGGTTGCGCCCCCGACGCGGGGCGGCGCGGCCGCAGACCGACGTCATGGTCCCCTCGAAGATCACCGTCACCCGCGTCGCGGCTGCACGGACCCGCCACCTGACGTCCACGGCGGTGCGCCGGATCAATGCCGCCAGCCGGGCCGACGGCGCGGGCGAGTCCGGGCTGACCGGGCTGATCTGGACGCACGCGCTCAACGTCGCCGGCGACGCGCTGATCGCGGTGTCGCTGGCCGGCACGCTGTTCTTCGCCGCTGCCGCCGGCGAGCAGCGCAGCAACGTGGCGCTGTACCTGCTGGTAACCATGGCGCCGTTCGCGATCGTGGCGCCGATCATCGGCCCGGCGCTGGACCGGCTGCAGCGTGGCCGGCGCTGGGCGATCGCCTCGACGATGGCCGGCCGGGCCCTGCTGGCCGGGATCATGGCGGCGAACTACGACAACTTCGCGCTGTACCCGGCGGCGTTCGGCGCCCTCGTGCTGTCCAAGTCCTTCGGCGTCCTCAAGGGCGCCGTCGTCCCGCGGGTGCTGCCGGGTGAGCTCACCCTAGTCACCGCGAACGCCCGGATGTCGATCTTCGGCCTGCTCACCGGCGGGTTTGCAGCCGGCATCGGCGCGGGGGTGGCCGCGGTGCTCGGCTTCGGCTGGGAACTCGGGTTGACCGTCGCCGTCTTTCTCGCCGCGGGGCTGGTCGCGCTGAAGCTGCCCGAGCGCGTGGACCACTCCGAGGGCGAGCTGCCGGCCTCGGTGCTCACGATCGGCCTGACCGGGGCGCTGACCAGCGGCGGGCGCCGTTCGCTAGGCATCCGGGTGGTTACGGCGCTGCGCGGAGTCGCCGCGTTGCGCGGACTCGGCGGGTTCCTGACGATCTTCTCGCCGTTCCTCGTGCAGGGAACCGTCGAGGGCGGCTTCGAGGGCACGCTCGCGCTGGGCGCCATCGCCGGCGGGGCCGGGCTCGGCAGCTTCACCGGGACCGCGATCGGCGCGCGGACCCGGCTGAACAACCCCGACATCGTGGTCCTGGTGATGGCCGGTACGGCGGCCCTGGCCTGCCTAATCGGGGCGTTCGCGTTCAGCATCCCGGTAGTGGCCGGAGTAGCGCTCGTGGCCGGCCTGACGAATTCGTTGGGCAAACACAGCCTGGATGCCGTGATCCAGCGTGACGTGCCCGAGAACCTGCGGCCCTCGGCGTTCGCCCGGTCGGAGACCCTGCTCCAGATCTGCTGGGTGATCGGTGGCGGGATCGCCATCTCGCTGCCCCTGATCGGGTGGGTGGCCTTCACCGTCGCGGCCAGCCTGATGGCCGGCGGGGTCGGGTTCACGCTGCTCACCGCGCGCAAGGGCCGCGCGGCGCCCGCGGCCGCGCCGGCCACCGGGTGAGGTGGCCGCTGCTGCTGGCCGGGATCATCCTGACGGCGGTGACCGGCTGCTCGTCGACCGCCCCGACGGTGACGGTCAGCGTCGGCGACCAGGAGCAGGAACTCACCCCGACGCAGTACTGCCTGGACGGCGAGTCGGAGGTCTACCGCGACCAGGATCCGCCGCCGGTGCTCCGGGTCTCCGGAGACCTGCCGATCCGGATCGACGTGCCCGACGAGGTCGCCGAGTCCGGCTGGCAGGTCCAGGTCTTCGACAGCGAGCTCGAGGAGCAGCTCGGGCAGGTCGACGCCGGCAACGCGACCAGCCTGGACGAGATCAGGACCGGGGACGCGGCTACGCCGGAGTACTACCTGGTGATCGTCCAGGACGCCGGAGCGGACTGCGACGGGCTTTCCGGCGCCTGGCCGATCGGCTTCGTGCGCGGGTAGCCGACGCACTTCCCTCCGCGGAGACGCAGAGGTGTAGCCGACGGCTCAGGCCTCGAGATCGGCGGCGACCCCGCGCAGGACGGCGGCGGTCTGGCGGGCGACCGGCCGATCCGGGTACCGGCCGCGGCGCAGGGTGTTCGAGACGCCGTCCAACAGCTTGATCACGTCCTCCACGATCACGACCATGTCGTCGGGGTCCTTGCGCTGCGCGGCCGCGGCAGCCTGCTGCACCGACGGCAGCGGGTCCAGGACGCGGACCGACAGCGCCTGCTCGCCGCGCCGGCCCTCGGCCACGCCGAACTCCACGCGTTGACCCGGCTTGAGTTCGGTGACGCCGGCGGGCAGCGCGTCGCGGTGCACAAAGACGTCGCTGCCGTCCTCACGAGACAGGAAGCCGAAGCCCTTCTCCGCGCTGAACCACTTCACCTTGCCGCTGGGCACTGGACTCGACCTCGATCACTGGAAATGCGCCGACGGGACAGTCGCGGCGCTTGCCGGGCAAGGCTAGTCGCTTTCGCCCGACGCCCCCACTGCTATGCCGGCCAGCGCCTCGTTCATCGAACCGGAGCGGAACGCCCGTACCTCAACGGCCTCGAACTCAGGCAACAGCCCCGACTCGCCGACCAGGAACCCGACCAGCGCGGGGCTCACCTCGATCCGGGCCCGGCCCGCCCCGAGGTCGCGCACCCGCAGGTCGGTGACCCGGTGCCCGGCCTGCAGCAACCGGGCGCGGACGCGGGCTTCGGCGCGCTCCACCCGGGCGAGCCGGGCGGGAGAGATCGCCAGCCCGTAGGCGATCCGGCTGGACAGGCAGGCCGCCGCCGGCTTGTCCCACGTCGGCAGGCCCCACTCTCGCGAGGTGTCGCGGACCTGCTGTTTGGTCAGCCCGGCGTCGCGCAGCGGCGTCTGCGCCCCGCGCTGCGCCGCGGCCCGGATTCCCGGCCGGAAGCCGGCCACGGCGTCGTCGGCGTTCGTACCGGTCACCACTACGGCGCCACGTTCGGCGGCCAATGGGGTCAGGGTGTCGAGCAGTTCGGCCTTGCAGAAGTAGCAGCGGTCGCCACCGTTGGCGCGGTAACCGTCCCGGCTCATCTCGTCGGTGCGCGGCGTCAGGTGCCGTACGCCGAGGCCGCGGGCGAATGCGGTCGCCGCGTCCAGCTCGGCGGCGGGCAGGCTGGGCGACACAGCGGTGGCCGCGGTGACCCGGTCACGGCCCAGGGCGCGGACGGCGGCGGCCAGCAACAAGGCGGAGTCGGCCCCGCCGGAGAACGCGACCACAACGGCGTCGTACGTCGCGAGCCGGCGCAGCAGGTCGCTGACCCGCTCGGCCCTGACCTCGTCGTCGGTGGTCACGACGCTCACGGTACGTCCGCGGCGCCGCCGCCCCGATGCCGGTCAGCGACGCGGGCCAGTGGTAGGAGGATCGGCCGACGGTGCAACCGGTCACGGCCACGAAGCCACGACGTTCCCGGCACCGTCGCAGGCCGTGATCGTGCTGAGCTCTGAATGACGAGAGGTGAAGCCAGCCACGACGAGGAACTGCGGATCACCGATGTCGAACAGCTCCAGTTCGACCGGCTCGACGTCCGGCCTGCGCTGCTGGAC
>JACCSC010000504.1 GCA_013813215.1 Geodermatophilaceae bacterium
TGGGCACCGCGTCACCTCCCTCGACGGCGAACGCATGCCGTGCGAAGCACATGTCTGCCCGGTCACAGCCAGTGAGCCCATCGGACCGCACTGCCCCGATCGACGTACCGCTGGGGTGGCGGGGCACTCCACCCTGAAGTACGCACGGACGATATCGCCGAATTGCGCTGAATCTCGGTTGACCCCAGGTTTGATTTCCGCGCCGCTGGGACATCTTGCCTACGACAGGCAGCTTCAGCGCAGGAGGTAAGTCATGGCCGACGTCCGGAGACTGCCGACACCGGTGAGTGAGGTGTGGGACTGGCAACTGCACGGAGCGTGCAGGGGGGCCGACACCCTGTTGTTCTTCCACCCTGACGGCGAGCGCGGGTCCGCCCGTCGGCGACGCCAGGTCGCGGCCAAGGCGGTCTGTGCCCGCTGTCCGGTCCTGGACGAGTGCCGCAGACACGCACTGCAGGTGCACGAGCCCTACGGCGTCTGGGGCGGGATGAGCGAGGAAGAGCGCTCCCGCGTGCTCACCGAGGATCGGATAGCCCTGCCCGTCGGCTGAGTCACTCCCCAGGGGCTCCGCCCCCCGGAGCGGGGGTCCGGGGGGAGCCCCACTGATCCGGGGGCGGAGCCCCCGGCGGGGGGGTTCCGGGGGGCAGCGCCCCCCGGAGCGGGGGTCCGGGGGCGGAGCCCCTGGGAAGTGACCTAGTGGCTGTGCCCGTGGCCGCCGTGCCCACCGGCGGCGGGCTTCGGTGCCTCGGGCTTGTCGGTCACCGTGCTCTCCGTCGTCAACACCATGGCCGCGATCGAGGCCGCGTTGGTCAGGGCGGCCTTGGTCACCTTGACCGGGTCGATCACCCCGTGGGCGGCCAGGTCGCCGTACTCCCCGGTCGCGGCGTCGTACCCGGTGCCAACCCCGGCCGCCCGGACGCGGGCCACCACGACCGAGCCTTCCAGTCCGGCGTTCGCCGCGATCCAGTACGCCGGGGCGTCCAGCGCCCGCCGCACGATGCCCACACCGGTGGCCTCGTCGCCACTCAGCCCGCAGTTGTCCTCGAGCGCTACGGCGGCGTGCAGGAGCGCCGAACCGCCGCCGGGCACGACACCCTCCTCGACCGCCGCACGGGTCGCGGAGATGGCGTCTTCCATCCGGTGCTTGCGCTCCTTCAGTTCCACCTCGGTGGCCGCGCCGACCTTGATCACGCCGACGCCGCCGGCCAGCTTGGCCAGCCGCTCCTGCAGCTTGTCCCGGTCCCAGTCCGAGTCCGTGGCCTCGATCTCGGCCCGCAACTGCGCGACCCGGGCCGCGATGGCGTCGGACGAGCCGCCGCCGTCGACGAGCGTCGTCTCGTCCTTGGTCACGGTGACCCGGCGGACGGTGCCCAGGACCTCCAGGCCGACGGTGTCCAGCGACAGGCCGAGGTCGGGGGCGACCACCTGGCCGCCGGTGACGGTGGCCAGGTCATCCAGGAACGCCTTGCGCCGGTCGCCGAAGAACGGGGCCTTGACCGCGACCGCGGCGAACGTCTTGCGCACCGCGTTCACGACGAGCGTGGACAGCGCCTCGCCCTCGACGTCCTCGGCCACGACCAGCAGCGGCTTGCCGGTCTGCACGACCTTCTCCAGCAGCGGCATGAGCATGGCCAGGCTGGAGATCTTGTCCTGGTGCAACAGCACGTAGGCGTCGGTGAGGACTGTCTCCATCGTCTCGGCGTCGGTGACGAAGTACGGCGAGAGATAGCCGCGGGTCAGCTGCAGGCCGTCGCTGAGCACGAGTTCGGTCTGCAGCGTGTTGGACTCCTCGACGGTGATCACGCCGTCCTTGCCGACCTTGTCCATGGCCTCGGCGATGAGCTCGCCGATGGCCGGGTCCTGGGCCGAGATGGCTGCCACGTGGGCGATGTCGTCCTTGGTGTCCAGGGGCACGGCGGCCGCGTCCAGGGCGGCGTTGACGGCGTCGACGGCCGCGGCGATGCCCCGGCCCAGCGAGGTCGGGTTGGCACCCGCGGCGACGTTACGCAGACCCTCGCGCACCATGGCCTGAGCGAGCACGGTGGCGGTAGTAGTGCCGTCACCGGCGATGTCGTTGGTCTTGGTGGCCACGGACTTGGCCAGCTGGGCGCCGAGGTTCTCCCCGGCGTTCGGGAGGTCGATGTCCCGGGCGATCGTGACGCCGTCGTTGGTGATGGTCGGCGCGCCGTACGACGAGCTGAGCACGACATTGCGGCCGCGCGGCCCGAGGGTGATCTTGACTGCGTTGGCCAGCTTGTCGACGCCGCGCTCCATGGCCCGGCGGGCTTCCTCGTTGAACGTGATGATCTTGGACATGTGCAGCGTCTCCAGACAGGTCGGCAGGACGGCGACCGCCCCGGCCAGCCCGACCGCGCGCGAACGCGCGCCGGGTGACCGGGGCGGAAAAGCGTGCGGTGGTTACTTCTCGACCACCGCGAGCAGGTCGCGGGCGGACAGGACGAGGTAGTCCTCGCCGCCGTACCGGACCTCGGTGCCGCCGTACTTGCTGTAGATCACGGTGTCGCCGGGGTTGACGTCCATCGGGACGCGTTGGCCCTTGTCGTCGATGCGGCCGGGGCCGACGGCGATGACGGTGCCCTCCTGAGGCTTCTCCTTGGCGGTGTCAGGAATCACCAGACCCGACGCAGTGGTCGTCTCGGCCTCGTTGGCCTGAACCACGACGCGGTCCTCGAGCGGCTTGATGCTGACCTTGGTAGCGGTCGTCACGTGCTGGTCCCCCTCCTGGGGTGTGCGAATCTCGGGTTTGATCGGCGCGCCCGGGCTGTCGTCGCGGGTGCCAGTCCGGAGGCACCGTGCAACTGGCACTCTAGCCCGGAGAGTGCCAGCCACTCAAGCGGGTCACAGGCTGACCCGTTCGACCGGCAGGCCGGGATCGGTCGCGAAGTCCAGGGCCGAAGGGGTGACACCGGCGGCTACGACCCGCGCGCCGAGGGCGGCGATCATCGCTCCGTTGTCGGTGCACAGCCGGGGTCGCGGCACACGGAGCCGGAGGCCGGCCGCGGCGCAGCGCTGCTCGGCCAGCGTGCGCAGCCGGGAGTTCGCCGCCACGCCGCCGCCGACGAGCAGGTCACCGACACCGTGTTCACGACAGGCCCGGATCGCCTTGGCCGTCAGCACGTCGGCGACGGCCTCCTGGAACGACGCCGCGACGTCGGCGACCGGCACCGGGCGACCCGCCGCCTCGCAGGCCTCGACCCAGCGCGCGACCGCTGTCTTCAGCCCGGAGAAGGAGAAGTCGTACGGCGCGTCGCGCGGGCCGGTCATCCCCCGCGGAAAGGCGATCGCGGCCGGGTCGCCGTCGGCGGCGATCCGGTCGATGACCGGCCCGCCGGGGTAGGGCAGGCCGAGCAGCCGGGCCACCTTGTCGAACGCCTCGCCGGCCGCATCGTCCACGGTCGCGCCCAGGGTCCGGATCGTGTGCGCGACGTCGTCGACCAGCAGCAGCGAGGTGTGCCCGCCGGAGACGAGCAGGGCGACCAGCGGCGTCGGGAGCAGCCCGTGCTCGACGGTGTCCACCGCGACGTGACCGGCCAGGTGGTTGACGGCGTACAGCGGGCGGTCCAAGGCCAGCGCGTAGGCCTTGGCCGCCGAGGTGCCGACCAGCAGGGCCCCGGCCAGCCCGGGACCCGCGGTCACGGCTATCGCGTCTATGTCGCTGCGCCGTACGCCGGCCTCGCCCAACGCCCGGCGCAGGGTCGGCACGAGCGCCTCGAGGTGCGCCCGGGCGGCCACCTCGGGTACGACGCCGCCGAACCTGACGTGCTCGGCCACGCTGGACGCCACGGCGTCGGCGAACAGGGTGGTTCCGCGGACCAGGCCCACCCCCGTCTCGTCGCACGAGGTCTCGATGCCGAGGACCAGTTCAGGCACGGGCCATCACCACCGCGTCCGCCCCCGTGGACCGGTAGTACCGGCGACGCAGGCCGACCGGCGTGAACCCGTTCCGGGCGTACAGCCGCTGCGCCGCGGCGTTGCCGGCCTCGACCTCCAGCAGCACCCGGCGCACCCCGGCGGCGCTGAGCAGGTCGGCCAGCATCGCTGTACCCACGCCCCGACAACGGCGACCGGGGACGACGCCGATCGTCGTGACGTGCGCCTCGTGGTCGTAGCTGACCAGCCCGGCGTACCCGACGATCTCGGCTTCGATCAGGGCGACGACGTAGTGCCGGCTCTCCGGCGCGGCCAGCTCGTCGCGCAGCATGCCCTCGGTCCACGCCTCGCCACCGAAGAGCTGTTCTTCCAGCGCCAGGATCACCGGCAGGTGCTCGGCCCGCATCGGCTCCAGCCGGACCGTGGTCAGCGGCGCGCGGCCGGTCATCTGGGAACCGCCGGAACTCGGGGGCGCGGCTCGCTTGCGTCGGGTCGGCGGAGGTAGGCCGCCCGGAGCGGCTCGGGCGGGCCCTGGCCGAGCTTGGGTACGGCGGCCGCCAGCAGCCCGGCCGCGGTGGCCCCGGCCGCCACGGCGCCGGGCAGGTCGTAGAGCAGCGCACCGGCACCCACGACGCGGTCGGCCGGCTGTTCGGCCAACGCGTCGCGGACGTCCTGGGCGGGCCCGACGTGCGGCCCGTCGACCCGTCGGCCGTCGGTGTAGCGCGCCCAGTAGACCTCGCGGCGTCGCGCGTCGGTGACGACGTACGTCGTACCGCCGGCGTCGGCGAGCCCGAGCGCGACGGCGTCCAGCGAGCCCACGCCGTACACCGGGATGTCGACGGCATCACCGAAGGCGGCCGCGCTGATCATCCCGATCCGCAGCCCGGTGAACGGGCCGGGGCCGACGCCGACGACTACCGCGTCGAGGTCGGCCGGTCGCCGCCCCACCTCGGCGAGCACGGCGGCCACCGTCGGGGCCAGCGCCTCGCCGTGCCTCGCGACGCCGCTGGTGCGACATTCGGCCAGGACCCGGGCGGCCGCGGCCACCTCGACCACGCCGACGACGACACCGGCGGTCGCGGTGTCGAGGGCGAGGATGAGCACGGAGCCGAGGCTAATCGCGGCGCCGCGGGCCGGTCCACGTCGTGGGGGCTGTCAGTAGATCGGCCGCGGCAACGACGAAGGTTCCCGGCCCGCGAGGAACCAACCGCCAACGACGGCGACGAGCGGTACGCCGGCCGCGATGACCAGCAGGTGCAGGACGGGGATCGGACTCAGGGCGCCCAAGTCACCGAGATGCGCAGTCCCCAGGCCGAGGGAGCCCGGGATCAGCCCGAACCACCGACGAGTCGCGCGAGCAGCCCCAGCAGGCCGGCGACGTCCTCGTGCCA
>JACCSC010000507.1 GCA_013813215.1 Geodermatophilaceae bacterium
GTCGTACGCCGTCGGCAGCAACGCCGCACCCGCCACCAGGCCGGCGGTGGTGCCGCCGGACCCCGTGGCCAGCCAGAGCGACCGCGCCCCGACACCGGCGGCGTCCAGCTGGTCGGCCAGCTCAAGCGTGGCCCGCACGTAGCCGAGCGCACCCAGGCTCGTGGCGCCGCCGCGCGGAACGACGTACGGTCGCCGCCCCTCGCCGCGCAAGCGCTCGGCCACCGCGGCCATCGCGGCGTCGACCGAGGACCGCTCGGGATCACCCGTCCAGGTCACCGTGGTGCCCAGGCCGCGGTGCAGCAGCAGGTTGCCCCAGGCCGGCGTGGGGTCGCCGTAGCAGGCGACGTAGGGGTCCAGGCCGCACCGGATCGCGGTCAGCGCGGCGAGCATCGTCCAGTTCGACTGCGGGCCGGCGCCGGTGACCAGGCAGTCGCACCCGCGGTCGAGCGCGTCGGCGAGCAGGTACTCGAGGGTGCGCACCTTGTTGCCGCCGAGGCCGACGCCGGTCAGGTCGTCGCGTTTGAACCAGATGGGAACGTCGAGATGCTCCGACAGTCGCGGCGCGAGGTGCAGCGGCGTGGGCAGCGTGGCCAGCTCGAGCCGGCGCGGGCCGGCCGCCAGCGCAGCGGCGAGCGACGTCATCGGCGGCTGAGCCCGGCGAGCACCCGGTCGACAATGGCGATCGCCGTCCCGAGCGCCGTCCGGACGTCGAGCAGCCGGTCCAGCTCGTCGTCGTCGATGATCGCCAGTCGCTCGTCGGAGCGCAGCGCCGTACGGAAGTCCAGACCGCCGTCGATCCCGCGCATCGAGGCCTCGTAGACCACGTCATGCGCGGTGTGCTTGCCGAGCCGGTCGGACAGGGCCCGCAGTACCGACTCGGACATCAGGTAGCCGCGATGGCCGGCCAGATTGGCGGCCATCCGCTCGGCGTCGACTTCCAGGCCGTCGAGCATCTGGCGGCCGAGCGCGCAGCTGGCCCCGGTGGCCAGGCAGGCCTCGGGCAGCAGCAGCCACTCGGTTTTCCACGCCCGTCCGTCGCGTTCGTGCTCACCGACCATGCCCTCGAGGGCGAGTCCGGCCTGGGCCCGGACCACCCGGGAGAGCGTGACGAGGTGCTCGGAATGCTCGGGGTTGCGCTTGTGCGGCATCGTGATCGAGCCGACGGTTCCTGGGGTGAATGCCTCGCGAACCTCGCCGATCTCGGGCCGCTGCAACTGGAACACCTCGTTGCCGATCCGCCCGATCGTCCCCGCGACCGAGGCGAGCAGGGTGACGAACTCCGCGACCCGGTCGCGGGCGGTCAGCCAGGCGATCTCCGGTTCGTGCAGCCCGAGCCGCTCGGCGAACCTACCGAGCAGGGCGGGGGCCGCCTCGCCCCAGAACTGCATGGTGCCCAGCGCCCCGCCGAGTTGGACGACCTCCCGGCGGGCCCGGCTCTCGGCCAGCCGTCGGAGCTGACGGTCCAACTCGGCGGCCCAGCCCGCGGCCTTGAAGCCGAACGTGATGGGCAGGCCGGGTTGTCCGTGGGTACGGCCGGCCATCGGGATGTCCCGGTGCTCCCGCGCGAGCGCGGCAGCGCGGTCGCGCATGGCGATCACGTCGCGGCCGACGATGTCGGTCAGCCGCTGGGTGAGCAGCGACGCCCAGGTGTCGCTGAGGTCCTGCACCGTGGCGCCGTAGTAGACCCATTCGCGGGCGTCCTCGGGCAGGGTGGCGCGCAGCGCGCGGATCAGGCCCATCGTGGAGTGCCCGCTGCTGCGCGTCTGCTCGGCCACCAGGTCCAGGTCGACGTTGTCCATCCGGGCGTGCTCGCGGATGACCCGGGCGGCCTCGACGGGAATCAGGCCCACGTCGCCCTGCGCCTCGGCCAGGACGGCGAGGATGTCCAGCCAGGCAGCGATCCGGCCCTCGTCGTCCAGCAGGGCTCGCACCTCGTCGGTACCCCAGAGGTGGCCGAAGAAGCGGGAGTCGACCGGGTGCGCGCTCACCGGGTGGCGGATGCCGGAGCCGGGACCAGCTCAGGGGACCGGGGACCGGGCAGGCCGCAGAGGGCGCGCAGGCCGGCCCGGATCTCGTCGAGGTTCGAACCCCACGGTACGACGGCGACACCGTCCTGCACGGCGAGGCCGCGCTCGAGCAGGCAGCACTTGGCCAGCACCGGCTCGCCGTCGTCACGGGTGGCGCGCGCCCGGGGGCAGAGGTCGACCTGCCGCGGATCGCTGCCGTAGAAGTGCTCGTGGAACTGCCGGGACCGCTCGCAGCCGATCAGCAGCCAGTCCTGCTCCGTGCCCGGACGGGTGTCCAGGAAGCTGACCTCGCCGGGCAGGTCGACGCCGCTGCCGCGACACGGCAGCAGGTAGTGCTTGGCCGGGTTGGCAGCGGCCAGCGCGCGGATGTCCACCGTGTCGAGGACGAGCTCGATCGGCGGTAGGTCCTCGTCGAAGGCGACCACCTGGGCGGCCATCGCGAAGAGCTTGGGGGGGTGCGGCGGGACCACCTCGGTGACGTGGATGCGGATCGGCTGGGGTCGCCAGATGACGTTGACGTGCTCGTACCGGCCCTGGACGACGTACGCGTCGGCGTCCCGACCGGAGGCGAGGGCTGCACCGGCCAACGCCGTGGCGATGCCGACGTCGATGTCGGAGTCCTCGATCCAGACCGTGCGGTCAGGTCGGGCGAGCACCCGCAGGTCGGTGACGGGACCGAACAGCGCCTCCCGGTCGGCCGCCCGGACCGCGACCAGGGCCGTGCCGGCACCGTGCCGCAGGGCGAGCAGTTCGGTCCGCCGGTACACCTCCCGGCCGAGGAGCAGCCCACGGATGCCCTCGTCGGTGAGGGGGACCTCGACGTCCTGCACCGACAGTCCCCGGTAGGGCCGGGTGATCGTGTTCGGCGCGGGCTCGGGGATCTCGTCGTACGGCGGCGCTGCCGACGTCTCGCTGCGCTCGCTCACCCCGTCCTCGCGGTGTCGGCCCGCAGTCCGAGCCGCAAGGTCTCCAGCGGCAGGATGGAGGCCGGTTCGATGTTGCCCAGGTTGACGTCGGGCCCGAGCGCCTCGATGAACCACGTCTGCTGGGCCTTGAGGGGGGTTTCGAAGATCACCTGGTCCACGGGGATCAGCTCCGTGATGGCGGTGACGATCTCCTCGTGGACGGCCTGGTCGGCGGAGTACAGGCCGACCGTCCCGCTCTCCCGGCCCTCGGCGACGACGTACGCCGCGCCGGCTTCGAGGTCGCGGATCATCTCCTCGGTCCACTGCTCGGGCGAGGTGGGGTAGCTGCCGTCCTTGGCGCCGGTCTCGGCGAGCACGACGAAGTCCGCGGACAGTTCCTTGATCAGCCAGGTCTTGCGGTCGTCGGTCATGGCCTGCAGGCCGTTGGACACCTCCGCGTGGGTGATCCCGATCGACAGGGCCCAGTCGCGGTACGGCGCGACCTTGTCCTGCAGCGCGACGACTTCGGTGAACGTTCCGCCGAGGCAGACGGGGACACCGGCGGCGGCGTAGGCGGCGACCCGGGCCGGCAGCAGGGGGTCGACGTACCCGATGCCCCAACCGATCTTGACGATGTCGATCAGGTGGGCGACCTGGTCGAGCATGCCCTGGGTCGCGGCGAGCGTGAGGCCCTTGTCGAGGACGTGGGTGATGCCGCGGGAGCGAGGCTTGGCCGGCCGCGCGGGAAGGTCGAGAAAGCCCGGACCGCCGTCCGACACCGCCACCTCCTGGTCGTCGTGACTGCGACGCTAGGGGCAACGGCCGGCGAGTTCCCTGTCCCATGGGGTCGAGGATCGGGCCGGTCGTTGCCCCTGTGGCGGGTGCGTCAGCTGCTGAGCTCGGCCCGCACGATGTCGCGGCCGGCGACCAGGGCACGCAGCTTGGCCGCCGCCACCATCCGCGGCAGGTTGGGCAGCCCGCAGTCGGTGGACAGGCCGAGCCGTTCGGCGGGCACCACCTTGAGCACCTCCCGGATCCGCTCGGCGACTTCCGCGGCGCTCTCGGTGATGGTGGTCTTGACGTCGACCACCCCGGCCACGAAGTCCTTCTCCCAGTTGTTGTCCCGCAGCGGAGTCAGGTCGTCCGGGCCGGTCCGTCCCACCTCGTAGTTCAAGGCGTGGATGTTGGCGTCGTTGACGTGCGGGAAGATCGCCTGCGCGCGGGTCGGCGCGGGAGCGTCCTTGGCCCGGGCGGAGAAGTTGTAGGCGCCGAACTCGGTCTCCGTCTCGTCCGGGAAGTACGCCGGGTTGCCCGAGTAGTTGCCCCAGCAGGTGTGCACCCAGAACTGGCAGTCCACTCCTTCGACGGACGCGTTCAGGGCCTCGATCTCCCAGTCGCCCATGCCGTAGGGCCAGACGAACTCGTCGAGCTGGATGATCTCGCAGCCGTTGTCGGCCAGCTCCTTGAAGTCCTCGTTGAACGCCTTGGCCAGCGCCATCGCCAGCTCCTTGGTGTCCTTGTAGTAGAGGTTCTGGGTGGCCGCGGCGATGACGCCCAGGCCGGTGTAGGAGATCTTCACCGGCTTCTTGGTGGCCTTGCGCACCGCGCGCAGGTGCGCCAGGTGGAACGGGTGCTCCCGGTTGACCTCGCCGACGCAGGTGGGGGAGTACAGCGTGGAGTAGATCGGCAGGCCGACCGGCGGACCGGACAGTCGCCACCCCGACATCCGCTCGGAGTAGTAGTAGAGGATCGTCCCGTACGGCGAGTCCCCGCCGTACACCTTGCCGTCGGCGATGACGTCGAAGCCGGCCGCCTCCTGGTCGTGCACGATCGCCCCGACCGCATCCTCGAATGCCTCCCGGCTGATGGCGTCGAAGATGAACTCGCCCTTGGGCACGGTGGCGAATGCATGGCCGTCGTACCAGCGCGGGTTCGGGTAGTTACCGACCATCGTGGTGGGCAGCAGGATGTCCTGGTTGCCGATGCGCATGAGCAACTCCTTCGTCGACGGGTGGCCCACGCTAGGAAGGTGTGACCGCGCTCACCATCACTCGGCAGGACCATTCCCGCCCGGGTGTTGCCCTTGCGGGGCCGAGGTCGGCGACCCGCGTCGGCCAACTGCGCGCGATCGGTCCGGCCTGGATCCGACAGGTTCGTCGGCTGAGCACGGGATAGGGTCTGCGGGATGCGCCGGCCATCGCCGTGCTGCGCCCGGACGCATCCAGCCGCGCCGATCGAAGGAGTGAAGTGTCCGCAGGTGAGTGGGCCGCCGTCGTCGCGGCGGGAGCGTTCGTCCTGCTCGTCGTCGTCGTGGCCGTGCCGCTACTCAAGCTCGGCCGCACGCTGGACGAGACGACGCTGGCCATCCGCAAGGCGCACGAGGGTGCCGGGCCGCTGCTCGACAACGCCACCGCGACGGTCAGCCAGGTGAACAGCAACCTGGAACGGGTCGAGGGCATCACCACCAACGCGCAGGCGATGACCAGCAACGCCGCGGCGTTGACCTCCCTGTTCGCTGCGACCCTCGGCGGCCCGGTGGTCAAGGTGGCCGCGTTCTCCTACGGCGTACGCAAGGCGACCAAGGCGCGGCGCAAGTCCGATGCCGACACCCGTGTGGGTCGCCGCCGGCGGAGGTCCTGATGCGCCGACTGTTCTGGCTGGCGATGGGGGCGAGCATCGGGGCACTGATCGTTCGCAAGCTGTCCACCGCGGCGCAGCAGCTCACCCCCGGGAATCTGCTCGGCAACCTCGCCGAGGGGATCCGCGACCTCGGTGCGGCAGTACGCGATTTCACGATCGAGGTGCGCGAGGGCATGCGTGAGCGGGAGGAGGAGCTGCGCGACGGCGTGGGACTGGACGGTCGACTCGACGCCAAGCCCGAGGACTTCCGGCACTGATGCGTACGGCCGAGATCCGCAGCCGCTTCCTGCGGCACTTCACCGAGCGCGGGCACACCCTGGTGCCCAGCGCCAGCCTGATCGCCAGCGATCCGACGTTGCTGTTCACCGTGGCCGGCATGGTGCCGTTCATCCCGTATCTGACCGGCCTCGAGCCCGCGCCGTACCCCCGGGCGGTCAGCGTGCAGAAGTGCGTGCGCACCCTCGACATCGAGGAGGTCGGCCGGACCACCCGGCACGGCACGTTCTTCCAGATGAACGGCAACTTCTCCTTCGGGGACTACTTCAAGGAAGGTGCGATCCAGTACGCCTGGGAGCTGGTCACCGGAGCGGTGGACGACGGCGGGCTGGGCTTCGACCCCGACCGGATCTGGGCCACGGTCTACCTCGACGACGACGAGGCCGCCAACCTCTGGCGGCAATTCCTGCCGGCCGAGCGGATCCAGCGGCTGGGCATGGAGGAGAACTACTGGTCGACGGGGCAGCCGGGCCCGGCCGGACCGGACTCGGAGCTGCACTACGACCGCGGTCCGGAGTACGGGCCGGACGGCGGCCCGGCGGTGGACAAGGCGGGCGACCGGTTCCTGGAGTTCTGGAACCTCGTGTTCATGCAGTACGAGCGTGGCCCCGGGGCGGGATACGACTTCGAGATCCTGCGCGAGCTGCCGAAGAAGAACATCGACACCGGCATGGGTCTGGAGCGGGTGGCCTGCCTGCTCCAGGGCGTCGACAACCTGTACGAGATCGACGAGGTCCGGCCGGTCCTCGACGCGGCCGCCGAGCTGACCGGCCGGCGCTACGGCGCCGATCACGAAGCGGACGTCCGGCTGCGGGTGATCGCTGACCACGTGCGCAGCGGCCTGATGCTGATCGGCGACGGGGTGACCCCCAGCAACGAGGGCCGCGGCTACGTGCTGCGCCGTCTGCTGCGCCGGGCGGTGCGCGCCATGCGGCTGTTGGGCTATGGGGATCCGGCCTTCCCCGTGCTGTTCCCGGTGTCGCGGGACGCCATGGCGCCGTCGTACCCCGAGTTGGTCACCGACTATGACCGGATCGCGCAGTACGCGTACGCCGAGGAGGAGGCTTTCGGGCACACCCTGCGCCAGGGGACCACGATCCTGGACACCGCCGTCCGGGAGACGAAGGCGGCGGGCGGGACGCGGCTGCCCGGTGATCGCGCCTTCGCCCTGCACGACACGTTCGGCTTCCCGATCGAGCTCACCCTCGAGATGGCCGGCGAGCAGGGCGTGACGGTCGACGAGGAGGCCTTTCGCCGGCTGATGGCCGAGCAGCGGGCGCGGGCCAAGGCGGACTCCCAGCAGCGCAAGGGCGGTCGGGCCGATGTCTCGGCCTACGCCGCCATCCGCGAGCAGTCCGGCGCCTCGGAGTTCACCGGCTACGTCGAGGTGGCCAAGGAGGCGCGGATCACCGCGCTGGTGGGGGCCGACGGGGTCCGGGACCGCGCGGGCGCGGGCGAGGAGATCGAGGTAGTCCTCGACGCGACGCCGTTCTACGCCGAGGCCGGCGGGCAGCAGGCCGACCACGGAAGGCTGCGTACCGGGTCGGCCGAGCTCGAGGTGCTCGATGTGCAGCGGCCGGTGCCCGGGGTGATCGTGCACCGGGTCCGGGTGGTTGACGGTGAAGTGGGCCGGGGCGACACCGTGCACGCGGTGGTCGACGTCCACCGCCGCCGGGCCATCTCGCGAGCCCACACCGCGACCCACCTGATCCACAAGGCGGTTCGGGATGCCTTGGGGGACAACGCGACCCAAGCCGGTTCGCTGAACTCACCGGGTCGGCTCCGGTTCGACTTCAGCACCCCTGCTGCGGTCCCGCCGAGCGTGCTGGCCGAGGTCCAGGATCAGGTCAACGCGACGCTCGTGGAAGACCTGGAGGTCCGGGCCTTCGTCACGACGCTGCCCGAGGCGAAGCGGATGGGCGCCCTGGCGCTGTTCGGCGAGAAGTACGGCGACGCCGTGCGCGTCGTCGAGGTGGGTGAGTCGCTCGAGCTGTGCGGCGGCACGCACGCGGCCCGCTCGGGGCAGCTCGGCGTGGTCACCCTGCTCTCGGAGTCGTCGGTGGGCGCCGGCGTACGCCGGGTCGAGGCGCTGGTCGGCATGGACGCCTTCCGCCACCTGGCCCGCGAGCACGTGCTGGTCAACCAGCTCGCCGAGACGTTCAAGGCGCCACCCGAGGAGCTGCCCGACCGCATCAACGGCATCCTGGAGCGGCTACGCGTCGCTGAGCGGGAGCTGGACCGGCTCAAGGCGCAGGCCGTGCTGGCCGGCGCCGGCGCATTGGCCGGGCGCGCCAAGGACGTGTTCGGGGTGAAGTTCGTCGGCGTCCAGGCGCCCGGCGCATTGTCCGGTGCGGACCTGCGCACGCTGGCCCTCGACGTGCGCGGGCGGCTGCCGGCGGACACGCCGGCGGTCGTGGCCCTGCTCGGTCCGGCCGACGGCAAGGTCTCCTTCGTCGTCGCGGTGAACGACCTGGCCCGGGAGTGGCGGTTGTCGGCCACCGAGGTGGTGCGGGCCTTCGCACCGGCGGTGGACGGCCGCGGCGGTGGGCGCGACGATCTGGCGCAGGGCGCGGGTAGCCGGCCCGAAGGCATCGCCGAGGCCGTCCGGCTGGCCGAACACGCGGTCTCGCAAAGGGTGACCGGGTCGGCATGAGCGCCGGTCCAGGCCGCCGGTTGGGCGTCGACGTGGGCACGGTACGAATCGGTGTCGCCCTGTCCGATCCGGCCGGCATGCTGGCCAGCCCGCTGGAAACGGTAGCGCGGGACGGTCGCGATATGGCCCGACTCGGTGACCTCGTGCGGCAGTATGAGGTGGTGGAGGTCGTCGTCGGGCTACCCAGGCAGCTGTCCGGAGCGGCCGGTTCCTCGGCCCGGGAGGCGGAGGAGTACGCCGACCGGCTCGGCCGGCGCATCGCCCCCGTACCGGTCCGGCTGGTGGACGAGCGGCTGAGCACCGTCGGGGCCACCCGGGGCCTGCGGGAGCAGGGCCTACGGTCTCGCGCGCAGCGCAGCGTGGTCGATCAGGCCGCGGCTGCATACATACTCCAGGGGTGGCTGGACGGGAGAACCAGGCAGAGTGACTGACGACGGCCGCAGCGACCTGTCCCTCCTGATCGATGAGGAGCGCCCTGGCCCGAGCCACCACCGGCGCCGCCGCCAGGGCCCCGGCCGCCGCCTGTTCGCCGTCCTGCTCACCCTGGTCGTGCTGGGCGGCCTGCTCGCCGGGGTGTTCTACGGGGGCAGGGCAATCATGGGCGCCTTCTCGTCCTTCTCCACCGACGTACCTGACTACGAGGGGTCGGGTCGAGGTTCGGTGGAGATCCGCATCAACAGCGGCGACACTGCCTCCGAGATCGCCACGGCGCTGCTGGACTCCGATGTGATCGCCAGCGAGCGCGCCTTCCAGAACGCGGCAACGGCCAATCCCGACTCGCGCGCGATCCAACCCGGTCTGTACTCCGTTCGAATGGAGATGTCGGCCGAGGCCGCCCTGCAACTGCTGTTGGACCCGGCGTCCAGGGTGACCGACCTGGTCACGATCCCCGAGGGCTTCACCGTCGAGCAGATCCTCCCGGCGCTGGCCGAGGCAACCGACATCGCGTTGGGCGACTACCAGGCGGCGGCCGGCGATGTCGCCGGCATCGGTCTGCCTGGCTATGCACAGGGCCGGCTCGAAGGCTTCCTCTACCCGTCGACGTACGAGCTGGACCCCGAGCAGGGCGCCACCCAGGTGCTGCAGAGCCTCACCACCCAGTTCACGACGACGGCCGGGCAGCTGCAGCTGGAGGAACGCGCGGAGTCCCTCGGCCTGACGCCCTACGAGGTCGTGGTCGTGGCCTCGATGATCCAGTCGGAGAGCCGGATCGACAGCGAGCGGCCGATGATCGCGAGGGTCATCTACAACCGGCTGGCGCAGGGCATTCCCCTGGGTATCGACGCCACGAGCGCCTACGAGCTGAACAAGCCGGGCACCGAGCTGACCACCGAGGACCTGCAGAACGACACGCCGTACAACACCCGGATCAACCTCGGGCTGCCCCCGACGCCGATCTCCAACCCGGGGGAGGCCTCGCTCGAAGCGGCCCTGTCCCCGGCGGTGGGGCCCTGGATCTACTACGTGCTCGAGGACGAGGAAGGCAATCACTTCTTCACCGAGAGCGCCGCGGAGTTCGAGGCGGCCAAGGCCCAGTGCGATGCGCGCGGGCTGGGCTGCGGCTGAGCCGTGCCGCTTCGGCTCCGATGAGCACGGTCCGGCCGCGGCGGGCAGCGGTGCTCGGCAGCCCGGTCGCGCACTCGCTGTCGCCCCGCGTCCATCGGGCGGCCTACGACGCGCTCGGGCTGGTCGGCTGGCGCTACGACGCTGTCGAGTGCGACACCTCGCGGCTGCCGGCCCTGCTGGCCGGCCTCGACGAGACCTGGGCCGGGTTGTCGCTGACCATGCCGCTCAAGCGGGCCGCACTCCGTGCCGCCGCCGGGGCCAGCGACCTGGCCCGCGCGGTCGGGGCAGCGAACACGCTGCTGCCGCACGAGGCCGGCTGGTACGCCGAGAACACCGACGTCGCCGGCATCGAGCAGGCCCTGCGATCGGCCGGGGTACACCGGGTCGAGGCCGCCGTGGTGCTCGGTGCCGGCGGGACGGCGCAGGCGGTTCTGGCCGCGCTGGCCCGACTCGGCGCGCCCGCGCCCACGGTGCTGGTGCGCGACGTCGGCCGGACGGTGGACTTGATTGCCGCCGCCCAGCGGCTGGGCTGTGCGCCGGTCGTACGGTCGTGGCCGGATGTGCTGCCCGCAGGGTGGGACGTCCTGGTGTCGACCGTGCCGGCCGGTGCCGCCGACGGGCTGGCCGGCGGCCCGTGGCCGGCGCAGGGTGTCCTCCTCGACGTCGTGTACGCGCCCTGGCCGACCCGGCTGGCCGAGGGCGCGACGGCCGCCGGGCTGCCCGTTGTGCTCGGAGGGGTCGAGGTCCTGCTGCACCAGGCCGCCGAGCAGGTGCGGTTGATGACCGGGCACCCGGCACCGTTGCCAGCGATGCGTGCGGCCCTCGCGCGGCGAGAGTGATTACCTGGTTACATGGTGGCCGTGAGCGAAGAACCCACGCTGTTCATCTGGGCCGGCGGCGCCGGGAGCTTCCGCCGGCTGATCGACGCCTTCTACGACCGCGTCGAGCGCGACGATCTGCTCAGTCCGCTGTTCCCGGGCGGGGTGGGCGAGGAACATCGGGTGCACGTCACCCTCTGGTGGGTCGAGGTCTTCGGCGGCCCGGCGCAGTACACGGACTCCCTCGGTGGGTACCGCCGCATGGTCGACCACCACCGTGATCTGGCCATCACCCCGGAGCAGCGCTTCCGCTTCGTCACCCTGATGCGCCACGCGGCCGACGACGCGGACCTCCCGGCAGACCCGGAATTCCGGGCCGCGTTCGCGGGCTATCTCGAGTGGGGCACCCTGCTGGCGGAGCAGAATTCGCAGCCGGGGACCAACGTGGTCGAGCAGGCGCCGGTGCCGCGCTGGGGATGGGGAGTGGCGCCGCCGTACCAGCCGTAGCGGGACTGTGGACGGCGGCCGCGGAGTCCGGCGCCCCTGCGTATGTTCCCGCGCATGGGGGACTGGCTGCTGATCGTCGGCTGCGGCGGACTCGGCACGCTGTGCGGCCCGGCCCTGGCCGGTCTGACCGTCACCGGAACCGGGCCGGGACCGCTGCTCACCCCCGGCTGGCACCGCGGCCGACCGGCCGGACCCCGGCGAGTGCTGTTCGTCTGCTTGCTGTCGACCCTCACCCCGGCGATCCTCGGTGCGGCCATCGGTGCCGCCCCTGAGCTGCCCGCGTTCCTGCTGCTCGGCGTGGTCGGCGTGGTCCTCGCGGTGGTCGACGCCGAGCACCATCGGCTGCCGGACCGGATCACCCTGCCCGCGTTCGGAATCGGTACGGCGTTGCTGCTGGGCGCGGCCGCGTACGCCGCAGCGTACGGGCCCTGGCTGCGCGCGCTCGCCGCGGCCGCCGTCGCCGCCGGCGCCTTTCTCCTGCTGGCGTTGGCCAGTCCCGACGGCCTCGGGCTCGGTGACGTCAAGCTGGCCGGACTGCTCGGGCTGCACCTGGGTTGGCTCGGGTGGGGCCACGTCCTGACCGGGCTCGTGCTCGGGTTCGTGGTAGGGGCAGTGGCCGCGCTGGTCCTGCTGGTCGCGCGGCGGGCCACGCTACGGACACCGATCGCCTTCGGCCCCGCCCTGCTGGCCGGCACCCTGCTCGCCGTCGCAACGGGGCCACTGTTCGCTGTCTGACCGGCGGGTTTCGGGGGGTACACGGGGGGCGGAGCCCCCCGGGCGACTGGCAGGATGCAGAGAATGCTGCGCTGGATCACCGCGGGCGAGTCGCACGGCCCGTTGCTGACGGCGGTGCTGGAAGGGCTCCCGGCCGGCGTCACGACGAGCACGCAGCAGATCCAGGACCAGCTGGCTCGGCGCCGCCTGGGCTACGGCCGCGGCGCCCGGATGAGCTTCGAGCGCGACGAGGTGCGCCTGGTCGGCGGCGTGCGGCACGGCCTGACCCTCGGCGGCCCGATCGCGATCGAGATCGGCAACACCGAGTGGCCCAAGTGGGACCGGGTGATGTCAGCCGACCCCGTGGACTCTGACGAGCTGGCCGGCCTCGCCCGCAACGCCCCGCTGACCCGACCACGCCCGGGCCATGCCGATCTGGTCGGGATGCAGAAGTACGGCTTCACCGACGCCCGCCCGGTGCTGGAGCGGGCCAGTGCCCGCGAGACCGCCGCCCGGGTCGCGCTGGCCGCCGTGGCCGGGGCCTTCCTGCACCAGACGACCGGCGCGCGCGTGCTCAGCCACGTGGTCGCCCTGGGCACGGTCGACGCGCCGGACGGCGTCGTACCCGGCCCGGACGACCTGGCCGTCGTCGACGCCAGCCCCGTCCGGTGCTACGACGCCACCGCGTCGGCGCAGATGGTGGCCGAGGTCGACACCGCCAAGAAGGAGGGGGACACCCTGGGCGGCGTCGTCGAGGTGGTCGTCCACGGGCTCCCGGTCGGGCTCGGCAGCCACGTGCACTGGGACCGCCGGCTGGATTCGCGGCTGGCCGGCGCCCTGATGGGGATCCAGGCGATCAAGGGCGTCGAGGTCGGCGACGGCTTTCGCTCCGCGCGGCGCCGTGGCTCGGCCGCGCACGACGAGATCGACGGGACGCTCGTGGGGATCCGGCGGCGGACCGGCCGGGCCGGCGGCATCGAGGGGGGGATGAGCACCGGGGAGGTGCTGCGCGTGCGGGCCGCCATGAAGCCGATCTCTACGGTGCCGCGCGCGCTGGCCACGGTGGACGTGGTCACCGGCGAACCGGCCGTCGCCATCAACCAGCGCAGCGACGTCTGCGCCGTCCCGGCCGCCGGTGTCGTGGCGGAGGCGATGGTGGCACTGGTGCTGGCCGACGCGGCCGTCGAGAAGTTCGGTGGGGATTCGGTCGAGGAGACCCGCCGCAACTTCGAGAGCTATCTGAAGGCGCTCAGCATCCGATGAGCCCGCTGCTCGTGCTCGTCGGTCCGCCCGGCGCCGGCAAGTCGACCGTCGGCAGGCACGTCGCACGACAGCTCGGCGTGGCCTTTCGCGACACCGACCGGGACATCGAGCAGTCCGCCGGCAAGCGCATCGCCGACATCTTCATCGACGACGGCGAGGAGCACTTCCGGGCGTTGGAGAGGGCAGCCGTGGCAGCGGCGCTCGCCGGCCACGACGGAGTGCTCAGCCTCGGCGGAGGCGCCATCCTCTCGGCCGAGACACGAGGGCTCCTGCGGGGCCACCGCGTCGTCCTGCTCGACGTCGATCTGTCTGCCGCCAGCGGGCGCATCGGCCTGAACCGCGACCGGCCGGTGCTCGCGCTGAACCCGAGGGCGACGCTCAAGACGCTGCTGGACGAGCGGACGCCGCTCTACCTCGAGGTAGCGGGCCGGGTAGTCCCCACCAGCGGCAGGAGCGTGGACGAGGTCGTCGAGGACGTCGTCCAGGATCTGCGCGGACACTAGGGT
>JACCSC010000001.1 GCA_013813215.1 Geodermatophilaceae bacterium
GAGCTGCGTCGAGTGGACCGACTGCGGTCCCTGGTACGTGAATGAGAATTCCGGCTTCGACTGCGTGTCGGGGCAGTGCGCGTGCGACGCGACCGGGCAGTGGGTGACAGCGTGCACCGACGGCGGCGCCGTGTGGAACGCCGACACGTGCTTCTGCTACTGGGGCACGTCCGCGCTGCCGTCGACGTCCCCGGACCCCGAGCCCGACGACGAGGTCTACTGCTGGTGGGACTGGTGGGGACGAGACTGCGAGCCCGACGAGTGGGTCGACACGTCGTACTACGAGAAGGTCTGCTACTCCGACGGCACCTGTTATTGGGACTACGTCGACGACGGCTACTACACGGACGGCGACTGCGAGGAGCAGTGGGTCTCGCGGTGCTCCGACGGATCTGTGTGGCGATACTTTTGATTCCCTGCGGTTTCGCTCCCGAGGGACGTCGATAGTCATCGAAATGGATCGCGCAACCGGCGCGCTCGCCGAGCTGACGGCACGCGTGTGTGCGTGCGCGAGCGATTGCCCGGCGTGTTCGTCTGGCCCAGGGTCGCTCTGTGGACATGACGTTGCTGCTGCACAAGCCGATCGACTATGGGAGCGCCGCAACGGATCTCTCGTTCAAGCTCGGCGTCGCCGCGCATGCGCTGACGGCGCTCGTCGCGCCAATCGCCGGCGTCGTCGCGATGTGCGCGACGAAAGGGAAGAAGCTGCACGTCCGCGCGGGCGCGGTGTTCCTGTGGATGATGGCGGCGACGGCGGTGAGCGGCATCCTGATCGACGGCGTGCGGCTCACTGTCGCGTACGACGCGAACCACGTGAAGGTCGCGGGGATGGCGCTGCCGAGCACGATCCCGGCGCGGCTCTCGTTTCTCGTCGCCGGCTTCGGTGTCCTCTACCTGGCGTGGGAAGCGGGGCGCCGCACGATGCTGCACGTGCGCACCCGCGATGCGGGCCCTGCCACGATCGTCGTGCCGGCGCTGTTCGTCGTCGGCGCGCTGGGGCTGTCAGCGCTCTACGTCGCGCGCCTCGATCCGTGGAGCGGCAGCCTGTGGATGATCTGGACGTTCGTCGCGGGCGTCGTCGTCACGGCGCAGCTGCGACGTCGCCAGGCGCGCGATCCGCAGGCGGGCGTCGTGCGCCACCGGTTCGCGATGTTGTTCCTGTTCGCGTTCGCGCTCTGGGGCGCGCTGCAGGGCTTCCTGCCGGCGATCGGCGTCGCGGTGAAGGGCGTCGCCGACGTCGCGGCCGACGTCACGGCCGGTCGCGTCACCGTGACCAGCGCCAGCCGCTGTCCCCCGCGGTCATCCGCGAGGCGGTCGAGGAGGCCGGTTACGAGCTCGTCAGCGGTAGCGCCTGACCCCCGGACCGCGATCACCTGCTGTAGACAGATGATGCCGGACAGTAGCCGGACGCGGGCGGGAGGGCCAGGGTGGCCGGCAATCACCGGGGAAATCGCTCGCCGGCCTTCGCGCCGGGTTGGCCGCGACCGCCCGCCTGGCTGCGGTGTTCAGGTGGGAGGACCGGCCCGCCCGATCGCGGCGGCGACGCGCCGCGCGTCACGGTCGACCCCGTCGATGATCGAGGAGTTGAGGCGGGTCTGCCACGGCAGGCCCATCCAGTGCAGCCCGGCCACCGGCGAGACGCCACGGCTGTGCGTCGGCGTGCCGTCCTTCTCCGTGGCGCCGGGGACGTCGATCCACGAGGTGTTCGGGTCGAATCCGGTGCACCACAGTACCGAGGTGACGGGCACGACGGTGCCGTCGGCGAGGACGACGTCGTGCCCGTGCGCCCCGGTCACACGCTGGGTGAACAGCCGGACCCGGCCGCGGCGGACGAGCGTGCGCAGCCGGGTGCCGACTATGGCGTCACCCCGCGCGCGGATGAAGCGGGAGACGCGGGCCTCGCGGTCGGCGTTGAGGACCCCGGTGAGGTAGATCCACCAGTACATGCTCACCCCGAGGATGTCCTCGGGCAGGTACCAGGGCGGGCCGGGGCTGACCACGGTGACGTCGCGACCGGCGGCGGCGAGTTCGACGGCGAGCTGCGCGGCGGAGTTGCCCCCACCGACCACGAGGACCGCGCCCCCGGCGACGTCCGCGGGTCGCTGGTACTGCGAGGAATGTAGCTGCCCGACGGCCGGGTCGAGGCTGCGGCTCGCGGCCGGGCGGCGCGGCCGCTGGAAGGGGCCGGTGGCCACCACCACGTGGCGGGCCCGGATCACCTCGCTGGACGTGCGGGCCAGGAAACCGGAGGCATCCCGGGACAGCCGCCGCACCGGCACACCGGTCTCGACCGGGAGGTCGAATCGCCGGGCGTAGGCCGTCAGGTACCCCGCCATCTCCGTGCGGGTGGGGTACCGACCCGCTCCGGCGGGGAAGGGCATCCCGGGCAGAGCGCTGAACCGGCGCGGCGTGAAGAGGGTGAGGCTGTCCCACCGGTCCAGCCAGCTCTGCCCGATCGGGGCGGCGTCCAGCACGCGCACCCGCAGGCCGGGGTCGCGGGTGAGGTGGTAGGCGGTGCCGAGCCCGGCCTGGCCTGCGCCGACGACGAGAACGTCGACGGTGGTGGTCGTGATCGGGCTACCGGAGCGGGGTGGTCGGGCGTCCCGAGCGCGTCACCGCGCCGCCGCGCAGCAGGGGGGACAGGCCGGTCAGGTCGCTGAGCACCCACACCCCCAGCAGGACGCCGTAGAACCAGCCGTAGCCGAGGATGCCCAACCCGAGCGAGGCGATGAGTTGGGTGAGGCCCGCGAAGAGCACGGACAGCCCCACCGAGAGCGCGTCGACGCCGAACCCGATCCGGCCCAGCAACGCCGCAGCGGTGGCGCCGACCCCGAGGGCGGTGATCGCCACCGCGGTGAAGTCCGCGGAGATCGTGTCGCTGAACACCGCCACGACCGCGGCCCCCCAGACCGTGATCACCAGGCCCGGCGCCCACAGCGTCGCGCGTCGTCCACCCACGGCGGCGGCCGCGAGGTAGACCAGCCCCAGGATCAGCGGCGTGGAGTAGAACGGCACTCCCCCGACGGGCTCGACGGCCAGGATGAGCACGAGCGCGCCGAGCAGGACCGGCACCCACCGCCAGCGTCGGGAGGCGGGCACCGCGGGGGTCTGCTCCTGGACCATGCCCATCGAACCCGTTCCTCCGCGCGCAGGGGACCTGACCGGGACCGGGCAGATGCCCGACGCTATCCCGGCGGCGCGTCCCCTGGTGCCGTACCGGTCCGCCGCCGCCGTCGGACTCCGACATCGCGGCGCGTGCGGCGGACACCAGCAGGTGTGGGGCGGCCCGGTCCTCGGGCGTGGACGGGCGCCAGCGCCGGGTCAGTACGCCGTCCACGACGAGGGCGTCACCTCCGAGCTGGCGGGTGTCCTCGACCGGCGCGTGCAGCCGGCGGCCCCGCAGGATCGCCCGCCCGTAGAAGGCCAGCGTGCGCGGTGAGTAGACCTGCCACACGGCGGCCCGCCGGAGACCGACCAGCCGGTACGGCGACCGGTCCGGGTCGCAGAGCACGAGCCCGCGCAGCCCGAGGTGGGTTACGTGACCGTTGCTCAGATCTGGCAATACTGTGGCAACGACGGGCACCAGCGGACCCCTCCGGACAACAAAGGTGCAGGTCAGCCCTCGTAGCTCGAGGGCAAGAGCGATGGTTTCCTGGCCCGACCCAACTCGGCGACCAACGGTCACCGCAAGACACGAAAAGCCAGCTCAGGGCCGATGTTCCGGCACGGCACTTTGACCGCTGGACTCCCGCTGGAACTGTCTTTGCCCTCTGCTTATGGCAATTTATGGCAACGTCCGCGGCGAGCCACCCATGTCTGATTTCCGCGACCCGCGGTTCGGCTGGTCGGGCTGCGAAACGGCGGCCAGCCACCGATGACCAGTGCCGCAGGCCGCGTCAGGTTGCCGACCGGCGACACCGCCTCGGTAACGCGCTGGGCCCGATCCCCCCGACGGAGCCCGGTCTCCGGGAACTCGGAACGGGACACAACCAGCGGCCAGCACGCATGGACCACATCGATGCCGTCAGCGACCAGGCGATACCGCACTTTTGGGTGCACCACCTCGCCGACCGCCCCAGCGTCTTTAAGCATGTTCTTGACTTCGGCGTCGAGGTCGGCGATCCGCGGGCGGGCCGTGGCCAGCGCCACCGACTCGCCGTTGTGGTGCCGGGCTTGAGGCCGCGGTCGATCAGGTCCCGGGACTTCCACGCTTACAGACACGACTCGGCGATCCCGAGAGTAGCCGCGACATCTCGCGCCGTCCGACCCGAGGAAGGCGACCAGGTCCAGAGCCCCACTGCGGAACTGAGGCGGATACGGCTTGGGCATTCAGGCCCGTCGCTGACAGCCGGCAACCCCGCCAGTCGCCCCACCCCCGTGTCCGCAGAACTGCGGGCAGACCGGCTGGACACGGTCCCCGGCACCGTGCGCCTGGCCGTGCTTAACGCTATTCCCGGGGTTGAAGCGCAGTAGCGACTGCAGCATGGGCTGGCAGATTCCCGTGCCCCAGGCAACTGCCTATCCGTTTGCGCTGAGCGCCGCCGGCGGCGGCCGATCCATAAACGGCGCCGACCATGTGCGTGAGCTCCGTGCCTGTTGGTTGCCGCGCAACGAACTCAATCCCACAGTTTCATCCCCATGACGTCGAGCACGTTTCCAAGCAGCGCACGCGGCAGGTAGCCCTTTCGTCTTCTTGCTTCCTCCGCAGCCTGCTGTGCCTTCAAGTCCGCTCGGCGCCACCGGCGGCGCAAGAATAGAAATAGCCAGCCTACCAACGCAAGATAGAACAAGCTAGCCCAAAATCCCTAATGCGTAGAAGAATGCACCCAGGAACAGGCCCACCAGAAGCAGTGCAATAAGAATTGCGCCCACAAGGACGCCTACCGCGGCTAGGCCAAAAGCCTTCATCGCGTTTCCCCTATCGGAACGTGTTGCCGGTAAACCGCCGAGCCACGCCTTCGCGCCGTAATGATAGCCATCCCGCGGGCCCATGTGGCCAAGCCCAGCGCAGGACCGGTCATCTGACGTGAACCGCGTCCGCCCATCCTCTCAGTATCCGCCTATCACGGACCTGTCTCGGAGGCCTCGCAGAACAACGGCCGACGCCGCCGTGCGCGACGCGGAGAGACGCCAACGCCCGCGCTACTGCGCCCAGCCGACGCCACGACCGCCCTGCACGACGCCGCGCTGCCAGTAGCACCGGTACGCTGCGGTAAGCAGCGGACAACGGCTCGCAGCACCGCCGACCGAAGCCCTTCGCCGCCAGGTACCCCCACACACCGGACCGGCCCACCGCGCCCCGCCGTGAGCATCGGTTAAGTGACCGTTACTCAGATCTGGCAACATTGTGGCAACAGCGGGCAACCCCGGACCCCTCCGGAAAGCAAAGGTGCAGGTCAGCCCTCGTAGCTCAGGGGATAGAGCATCGGTTTCCTAAACCCACTCGGGCGGTATCCAGCGGTCACCATCGGGCGCGAAAGGGAAGGCCAACGGCCAGATCGGCCGCCGGCACCACACCCTTGCATACCAGGATTCGCCTCTGCTACTGGCAGAGTTATGGCAATCCGGTACCGATTCGGAACCGTTGCTCATAGCCGCGCCGCCCCCTCGGTGCACGTCGCACCGCCCGGACTGTGAGCGGACGGAATCGGTGGGGCCTGTCCCGAGCCGCTTGGCGAGGCTGTGTTGGCCATGGCCGCCGCCCGGCAAGTCGGCCCTGATCACCAGAGCGGGACCACGGTCGCCGGCGAACTGCTGGCCGTGGCCCGGGCGGCCCCTACCTGACCCAAGGCCATGGGTGGTGCGACCGCACGCGACCCGGCTGCAGTGGCGACCGGCCTACGGGTCGCGGTCGCGGGCCAGCGAGCTTCCAAGCCAGGACGTCGAATACCTCGACCTGGGCCGCCGGGAAGACCTCGTCCGTGCCACGAACGTCAGTGCCGATTTGCGTTGGTGGTGGTCCACCGGCCGCGCGCCGCTTCTCCCCGCGTGGTGGCCGGACGGACCCGGGGACGCCTGTTCGTGGCCTGGGCCAGGGCCGCTCGGCCGTTTGCCGCGCTGCCTCGTCGCCGCCCGACGGCCGACGCTGCCCGCCCGGTCGACCCCACCAACAGCCGAGCTTGACTGGCCTACCGGCAGGTCGCAGGCGCCCCGTCGCCTGACAATGCGTCGGCCGCAACACTGCAGATTTCAGATGCAGCATCGTCACCGTGGCTAACACTGAACACGTGAAAGACCCGCCACTGGTCGGCGCCGACAGCTCCCGCTTCACGAGACGCTTGCGGCTTCAACCGGCCGGCCCGGCTAGAGCTGTTGACCTGTGGCTTGTGCATCATGACGACGAGGTGTGGCCTTGGTACGGCCCCGAGAAGCCCAGCCTGCAGGAGGCGGAGCAGTGGGCGGCATTTATGGGCGTCTCGTGGCGCTCCCACGGCGTACACAAGTGGATCGCGTACGATCGCTTGAGTGGAGAGGTTGTCGGTCGGGGCGGAGTATCACGCACGCCGGTCGACGATGACCGGGGCCAGATGTACGCGTTCCTTCCGGCAGAGCCTTGGGCGCGAGCGGCGCATCGGATTCGTCACCCAATTGTTGCGCACGCCAACTGGCTTGAGATCGGGTGGGCACTACGACACGAGTTCTGGGGGTACGGCTACGCGTCTGAAATAGGTCGCGCCGGGCTGGTGTTCGCATTTGAGGTCCTAGGGGTGCAAGCCGTGGTGTCGTGCACGGTCCGTCACAACGCGCATTCGCGAGCCGTGATGGAGCGCATCGGCATGCGGTACGCGGGTGAAATTCGGAGCCGTGGCAAGTTTGAAGGAATTGAGGGACTTCAGGACGACGCGCCGTTCGCGGTGCATGTGCTGCTGCGAAGAGACTGGGACCGTTAGCTAGTTACCGGACTTGAGGTCCTTGCAAATTTGTCGGCGACGATCGCCAGGCATTGATCGTGTACGACATGCCAACCCCCTTCGGGGGCCTGAGGGCGGCCGAGCATGTCAGGGTGGACCGCGGAGGGGTCACCACCGAAACACTGGTCCTCGACACCCACGATCTCCGAATTCTATTAGCAAAGGTGGATTCCCCCGAAGGGGGGCGCGGCAAGGATAGACGCGGCCTGCCCACATGCGTGTCACGAGGATTGCTGTCCACTCCTGGTCCGTCGGGTGGTCGGCGACCGGCTCGGGCCGTTGCGCTGATCGGCGCCCTCGGCGTGGTGGCAGCGGTGATTCTGAGTCAGGTGCACCCGGGTGAGGCGGAGGGGGCCGGCCAGCCACGGGCGTCCTGAAAGGCCTTGCAGACTGCGAGTACCGTCACGTCGGTGTGCCTCGGGCCGACCACCTGCAGGCCGGCCGGCAGCCCGGTCGAGGTCAAACCGCAGGGCAGACTCGCGGCCGGCTGCTGCGTCATGTTGAACGGGTAGCTGAACGGCGTCCACGACGTCCACCGCGGGGCCGGCCAGCCC
>JACCSC010000005.1 GCA_013813215.1 Geodermatophilaceae bacterium
CCTGCGCGACGTGCCGGGTGCCACCGGAGCGGATGGCGCTGGTCGCCGCGCACGCCTGGGACTGTCACGGCGCCCGGCAGGCCGGGCTGCGCACCGGTTGGGTGTCGAGGCTGGAGGGTGCGGTCGGCGCGATCTACCGGCCGGCCGACGTCATCGGGCGGACCCTGGACGAGGTGGCGCTCGGCCTGCTGGATGCAGGACCACCTGAAGCTACGGTATCGTAAGTTACGCAATCGTAAGTTCCCACGAGACCCTGGGAGAGCCGTGACCCCGATCCCCGCCGATGTTGCCCTGCTGCACGAGCTCGAGCCGGTGGTGGCGCAGAACCTCGAACGCCACCTCAAGCTGGCCAAGGAGTGGCACCCGCACGACTACGTGCCGTGGGACGAGGGTCGCAACTTCGCCGCGATGGGCGGCGAGGACTGGTCCCCGCAGCAGTCCCGCCTGGACCCGGTGGCCAAGACGGCGATGGTCGTCAACCTGCTGACCGAGGACAACCTGCCCTCCTACCACCGCGAGATCGCCACCCGATTCGGTCGCGACGGCGCGTGGGGGACGTGGGTCGGGCGCTGGACCGCCGAGGAAGGCCGCCACGGCGTCGCCTTGCGCGACTACCTGGTCGTCACTCGCGGCGTCGATCCCGTGGAACTCGAGCGGGCCCGGATGGACTACATGACCGCGGGCTACGACTCGGGCGACAAGACCGCCCTCGAGGCGGTCACCTACGTGTCATTCCAGGAGCTGGCCACCCGGGTGTCGCACCGCAACACCGGTCGCGCCACCGGCTGCCCGATCGCGGAGAAGCTGCTGGCCCGCATCGCCACCGACGAGAACCTGCACATGGTTTTCTACCGCAACATCGTGGATGCGGCGCTGGATCGCGCCCCCGACGAGACCATGCAGGCCATCGCCTCGGAGGTCATGAACTTCTCCATGCCCGGGGCCAACATGTCCGGCTTCACCCGCAGCGCCGCCACCATCGCCAAGGCCGGGATCTACGACCAGCGGTTGCACCACGACGAGGTGATCATGCCGATCCTGCGCCAGTGGCAGGTCTTCGAGCGCGAGGACCTCAGCGGTGAGGGCGCGCGCGCACGGGATGAGCTGGCGGCGTTCCTCAAGGACCTGGACGCCCAGGCGGCCCGCTTCGTCGAGCGCCGCGAGGCCCAACGGGCCCGCACGGCGGCCCGCGCCAGCTGATTCCTGTGATGATCATGGTGATCTGCCGGTCCTGACCGGCACCAGCCCATGATCATCGGGCAGGCTAGGGCGGTGACCGACACCCCCACGCCGTACGCCGACAGCGAGGTCGGCCGGCTGCGCACTGTCCTGCTGCACCGCCCGGGTCTCGAACTGAGCCGGCTGACGCCCCGCAACAACGACGAGTTGCTCTTCGACGGCATCCCCTGGGTGGGCCGCGCGCAGGACGAGCACGACCACTTCGCCAGCACGCTTCGAGAGCACGGCGTCGAGGTGCTCTACCTCGCCGACCTGCTCACCGACGTGCTGCAGCAACCCGAGGCGCGCCGCGAGACCATCGCCGCGGCCGTCGATGACCCGCGACTCGGGGTGACGCTCGCGCAGGTCTGTGCGACGCACCTGGCCGACCTCGCCCCGGACGACCTCACCGGGGCGCTCATGGGCGGTGTCCGGCACGACGAACTGCCAGGCGCCCGTGGCCTCTCGCACGCGCTGATGGGCGCGCAGGACTTCATCCTGCCGCCGCTACCCAACCTGCTGTTCACCCGCGACTCGAGCGCCTGGGTGCGCGACCAGGTGGCCGTCACCTCCCTGGCCATGCCCGCGCGCAGCCGGGAGACCTCGCTGACCCAGGCGATCTACCAGCACCATCCGCGGTTCGCCGCGTCCACCGCGATCTACGAGCCGGGCTTGGAACACCTGGAGGGCGGTGACGTCCTGCTCCTCGCGCCCGGGGTCGTGGCCGTCGGCGTGGGCGAACGGACGACGCCGGCCGGCGCCGAGCGGCTGGCCCGACGGCTGTTCCACCGGCGGCTGGCGCATACCGTGCTCGTCGTCCCCATCGCGCAGGAGCGCGCCATGATGCACCTCGACACCATCTGCACGATGGTCGACGTGGACGCGGTCGTGATGTACCCGAACGTCGCCGACCAGCTGATGGCCTGGACGGTGAGCGAGCCGGACGACCTGGCCGCGGAGGCGCCGGACGAGGCGGGCGAACTGGTCATCAGTGGTCCCGAGCCGCTGCTCGTCGCCGCGGCGAAGGCGATGCAGATCGACCGGCTGCACGTCATCGACACCGGGCTGGATCCGGTCACCGCCGAGCGCGAGCAGTGGGACGACGGCAACAACACCCTGGCCATCGCCCCGCGGCTGGCCGTGGCCTACGAGCGCAACGTGGTGACCAACGCCCGGTTGGCCGACGCCGGCATCGAGGTGCTGCCGATCTCTGGCAGCGAGCTGGGCAGCGGCCGCGGTGGCCCGCGTTGTATGAGCTGCCCGATCGTCCGCGACCCGCTCTGACCTTGTCGCTGGCTGCTCCGGGTGGCCGGCCTCGCGGTCAGCGCAGGGTGACCTGGCGTCCGCGAAGTCCCGCGCGAGAGCGGCGCTCGGCCTCGGTCAACGGCGCATCGTCGGCCAGCGCGGCGGCCAGCCGCTCGCCGAACGCCGCCGCCGGCGCCTCCCACTTCCTCGCTGGCGTGTCGTGCGGGAGGTCCCACACCGGTGCAAGGACGCCGTGCGCCCGGAACGACCCGGCGAACCGGGTGTCCTCCCCGAGGTCGAGGGTGCCGGCCGCCGACAGCCGGGCCAGCGCCGCCAGCAGCTCGTCCTCGGTCTGCGGCATGACCCAGCGCAGGTGCGCCTTGTCGCCGACCTGGCACCAGTACGCCGCCTCGAGGTCGGGCAACCGGACGGTGGGGAACACCGCGGCGTTGGCCTGCTCCAGCGAAGCCGCCACCTCGGCGGTGCCCGCCTCGCCGCCGTCCAGCCAGAACCGGAAGTCCTCGTGCACGGTGACCTGCAGCGGCTCATCGGCCAGGAGATCCTGTAGTCGCGGCCCGCTTCCGGCCAGGCCGGTCGAGGGCACGGGCTGACCCGGCTCGGCGGCCAGCGCGCGCAACAAGGACGCGGCGATGTCCCGGCTGACGTCCTCGCCCGTGGTGTGGACCTGCAGGCCGAGGAAGATCCGGCCGTCCGGCTTGGTCAGGGCCGGCAGCGCAACAGGCAACACCGTGGCGAGGGTGACGTCGCGGTCGGCGTACTCCCCGGTGAGCCGGATCGGTGAGCTCGCCGCGGGGACGAGTTCGCGCAGGGCGACCCAGTCGCACTCCGAGGCCAGGCCCTCGAACGGCCGGGTGACCAGCGCGGAGCCGTCGCGGCCGTGGCAGTGCTTGTAGCGCTTGCCCGAACCGCAGGGGCAGGCCTGGCGCGGGTTGGGCCCGTCGGTGCTGGGGGAAGGGCGGTTGGGCTTGCGGCTGCTCACGCGGTCTCCTCGGTACGGCTTGCAGGGCTTGCGCCTGCGAGGCTAACCAGCGCGAACGGTCAGGAGGCTTGCCGGCCGAGGTAGGCCAGGACGTCGGCCGGACGGTTGGTGATGATCGCGTCGACGCCGAGGCCGATCACCAGGTCGATGTCGGCAGGTTCGTCGACGGTCCAGACGTACACCTGGCGGCCCGTGGCCTGCACCCGCTGCACGTAGCGTGGATGCGCCCGCAGGATCTCGATCGACGGCCCCGCGACGTTCGCGCCCAGGGGGAGCGAACCGTCCCGGTACAGCAGCGGGACCTTGCGCATCAGCTGCACCCGCGGCAGCTCCGGTGCGAGCAGCCGGACCCGGCGCAACGCCGACGTGGCAAAGCTCATGACCGTGACCGGCGCGTGGGGCCGCAGCATCCCGTGCCGGGCCAGCAGTTCGATCAGCCGCTGCTCGACCTGTCCGCCGTACCGGGTCGGGTGCTTGGTCTCCACGAACAACTCGACCCGCCGCCCGCAGTCGGCGATCAGCGCGAGCAGGGCGCTCAGTTCGAGTACCGGGACCCGACGGTCGACGGGCACGAAGCGTTCGTCGGCGACGAGTTCGTCGGCCGAGTCGGGCAGCGCCAGGGCCCAGGTCCCGAAGTCAGCGTCGTGCAGTTCCTCCAGCGTGGTCTCCGAGACCAGGCCGCGCGCGTCCGACGTCCGGCTCAGGGTGCGGTCGTGCAGGCAGACCAGATGGCCGTCGCTCGTCAGCCGTACGTCGCACTCCAGGGCGTCGGCCCCTTCGGCGATGGCCCGCTCGTACGCCGCCAGGGTGTGCTCGGCGACGGCGAGGGAGGAACCGCGATGCGCCACGACCCGCGGAAGCTGCACCCCTCCATGCTCCCGGTCCGTCGGCCGAGCCGCGCGCTGACACCTGGCGCGGCCCGCGATCCCGGCTAGCGAGTGGCTGGCCTCCGGCCCGACAGGAAAGACCGCAGACCGGTGATCACCATCTCCAGGCCCTCGTGGAGTTCGGCGGCGCCGTCGTAAGCGGACAGCTGATTGGCCAGGGCGTGCAGGTGGGGAAACTTCTCGCGGGGCAGCTGATGAAGGGCGAGCCGAAGCTGGTCGGCTGCCTCGTCCGCGTTCTGCACAGCTTCCTGGAGCTGGCCCAGGGCGTGGCCGTGCAGGAACCCGAAGAACAGCCGGTACGCGTGTAGCGCGTCGCTGTGGGTGAAGCCGGCTCGGGTAAGCAGCTCGATGAAATCTTCGAGCAGCCGCACCGTTCCGATCGGGCGCATGCCGAGTGGGGTGGCGCGCGGAAGGGTGACCAGCAGCGGCAACACGTGGGGGTGACCGAGCACCAGCTCTTGATACTTCTCGGCGAGTTCGCCCAGCTCTTGGCACCAATCAGCGGCGGCCGGGTCGACGCTGAGGTCGCTGAGAACCAACTCGACGACGCCGTCAAGAAGTGCGGCTTTATTGGGGGCGTACCGGTACAGAGTCATCGCTTCCCGATCGAGGGCCTGCGCGAGGCGACGCATCGACAGAGCCTCTGAGCCCTCCGTATCGAGAATCCTCAAGGCTGCGGCTCGAACCCGCTCCGTGCTGAGGCCAGTCCGAGGCCCGTCGCCCGCCGAGATACGGCTACGCCTCACGCCGTGTCCTTCCCTGAGGCGGGTCGTGCCCGCCTTCTGTCAGCCGAGCGCGGTTCAGCCGTCTCAACCTATACGTTTACGCTGTACGTGTACGGGGTACACCCTACCGAAATCAACCTTCGCCTCACCTGAGGTGATGCTGTCGTGGCAGGCCGTTAACCGGCTCACCACCCCAGTTCTGTGGAGAAGATTGTGACCGCATCTCGCGCTGCACGACCCGAGGTCGAGCACGTTCGGGCCAACCTCACCGGCGCCTACGTGACGATCGCCGGCGTGGTGATCTTCCTGGTCTCGATGTTCCTCGACTGGGCGAGCAACGACCAGGACGACACGACGTATGGAGGCTATGAAGCGGACAGCGTCATCCCGTTCGCCGCCTTCCTGGGTGTCGGCTTCGCTGTCGCCCTGATGTACGCCAGCAGCCGCGCGTACCGGCGCCAGCACCGCGGACTGTCGTTGGCGTCGATGGCAGTCGGCCTCGCGACCACGCTCTTCGCCTTGGCTTGGCTCTTCGACGTGCCTGGTGCCTTCGGTCAGCAGGCCGGATTCGCCTCCGAGATCGGCGTCTACGTCGGCCTGATCGGCGCGGCCGTGTGGGCCATCGGCTCGGGGCTGTTGGTCAAGGAGTCTGAGGGCGACACTGAGCACGACCGGCTCCACTACGATCAGGGCAACGACAGCGACAACGGACGGCGGGCTGCCGGGCGCTGACCGGGCACACAGGCCATGGGGCGCGCCGAGGACTTGCGGCGCGCCCACCACTTCGTTCACTGCTGGGAGGCTTCGTCGATGTCCGCTGTGACTGATGCCGAGCCGTTGTCTCGGAGAGGCAGTGACTACGCAGGGCTGGCTCGCCAGGTCCGCGCGGCCGGGCTGCTCGACCGCCGCCCTGGTTCCTATGCCACTCGGGTGGGGCTCACCCTCGCCGGCTACGCCGCAACCTGGGTGGCGGTCGCCGCGATAGGTGACTCCTGGTTCCAGCTTTTCACCGCAGTGGCGCTTGCTGTCGCCTTTACGCAGGTCGGGTTCCTGGGCCATGACGGAGGGCACCAACAGGTCTTCAGCACCCGCCGCGCCAACGACCTGTTCGGCCAGCTACTCGGGAACCTGCTCATTGGTCTGAGCTACGGCTGGTGGGTCGACAAGCACAACCGGCATCACGCCAACCCCAACAAGGAAGACCACGACCCCGACATCGGTGACGGGGTGCTGGCGTTCACGACCGGGCAGGCCGCGGCCCGGACCGGCCGCCTCGGCCGGGCTGTCACCCGCCGGCAGGCCTGGCTGTTCTTCCCGCTGCTGACCCTGGAGGGCATCAACCTGCATGTGACCAGCCTGCTGTCGCTGCGGCCGGGGGCACGACGCAGCACCCGCGGTGGAAGCCGCGCCGCAGAACTCCTACTCTTGACCACGCACCTGACCTGCTACCTGGCCGGCCTGGCGCTGGTGATGTCCCCGGTCAAGGCGTTGGTGTTCGTGGTCATTCATCAGGGCGCCTGGGGCCTGTACATGGGCTGCTCGTTCGCCCCGAACCACAAGGGCATGCCCGTCATCGGTGCCGACGAACAGGTGGACTTCCTACGCCGGCAGGTGTTGACCTCGCGCAACGTTCGCGGCGGAGTGCTGACCGACATGTTGCTAGGCGGACTCAACTACCAGATCGAGCATCATCTGTTTCCGAACATGCCCCGAGCTTCCCTACGCCAGGCCCAGATGTTGGTCCGCAGCTATTGCACCGAGTTGGGCATCGCCTACTGCGAGACCTCGCTCATCGGCTCCTACACCGCGGTCGTGCGTCACCTCAACACCCTGGGGGCGCCGCTCCGGGCCGCCGTTCACGATCAGCCGTTCATGCCGCCAACGAGGGACGCCACGATGACCGAACCGACTGCGGATATGCCCGACCTCTACCCGGAGAACGCTGCCAACGAGCGGGGGGCCTGATCGACGTGGCCACGGTCAATTGCTACATCGCGGCGTCCCCGTCGCAGGTGTTCGCTGCGCTGTGCGACGGCTGGTACTACAGCGGCTGGGTGGTAGGGACCTCGCACGTACGGGCGGTCGACGCCGACTGGCCGGCGGTCGGCAGCCGGATCCATCACGCCGCCGGCGTGTGGCCACTGGTCACGCGCGACGAGACCCTCGTCGAGGAGGTCGACCTGGACCACCGGCTGGTGCTGACCGCTCGCGGCCGTCCCCTGGGCGAGGCCCGGGTCGTGATCACCCTCGCCGGGGAGAGCCCGGGCACCCGCCTCACCATGGAGGAAACCCCGACAGCGGGCCCGGGCCAGTGGTTGCACAACCCCGCGACCGAAGCTCTGCTGATCCGACGCAACACCGAGTCCTTGGCCCGCCTCACGGCCCTTGCCGAGCGACGCACACAGCCCGTCCATTGACCTGACCCCGCCCGCCGCCATCGCACCTGACCCCCGCTAGCGTTCCGGCATGCGGTTGCCGGTCACCGATCCCGCTTTCGTGGCCGATCCCTACCCCGTGTTCGCAGCGGCTCGAGCGGCCGGACCGGTGCAGTGGGACAACGGCCTCGGCATGTGGGTGGCGCTCGGTCACGCCGCGGCCAACGCGGTCCTGCGGGATCGTCGGCTCGGCCGGATCTGGCGGGATCGCTCGCCGCTGGCCGACTTCGCCTCGTTCAACCTGATCCACCGCAACGCGATGCTGGAGATGGAACCGCCGGAGCACACCCGGCTGCGGCGGCTGGTCTCGGCCGCGTTCGCCCGCGGACACGTCGAGCGGTTGCGGGACTGGGTGGCTTCGGTGGCCGCGGCGTTGGCCGACCAGGTGGCCGACGCCGGATCCGACGGCGGTCCCGTCGACCTGATCCCGGCGTACGCCGAACCGCTGCCGGTCGCGGTGATCGCGGAGCTGCTCGGCGTACCGGAGTCCGATCGGCCGTTGCTGCGGCCGTGGTCCAACGCGATCGTCCGGATGTACGAGTACGCGCGCAGCGACGCCGTACAGGCCGCCGCCGAGACCGCCGCCGCGGAGTTCGTCGCCTACCTGCGCGAGCTGGCCGCGGATCGGCGTGCGTCGCCGGGCGAGGACCTCGTGAGCCACCTGGTCACGGTGCGGGACACCGACGGCGGGTGGCTGACCGAGGACGAGCTGGTGACCACGTGCATCCTGCTGCTCAACGCTGGGCACGAGGCGACGGTGAACGTGACGGCCAACGGCACCTGGGCGCTGTTGCGCCATCCCGCGGAGCTGGCCCGGCTGCGCGCCGACCCGACGTTGGTGCCGCTGGCCGTCGAGGAACTGGTCCGGTACGACGCCCCGCTGCAGCTGTTCGAGCGGACCGCCGTGTCAACCGTGTCGCTGGACGACGTCGTGGTCGAGGGAGGGCAGAAGGTCGCGGCGCTGCTGGGCGCGGCGAACCGCGACCCGTCGGCGTTCTCCATGCCGGATCTCCTCGACGTCGGGCGCGTGGACAACCCGCACCTCGGGTTTGGCGCGGGGGTGCACTTCTGCATCGGCGCGCCGCTGGCCCGGGTGGAACTACAGGCCTCGCTGGCGACCCTGGTGTCCCGGTTTCCGGGGCTGGCGCTGGCCGTGGAGCCGGTACGCCACCCGGAGTTCGTGATCCGGGGGCTCAGCTCCCTGCCGGTGACAGTGCGGTGATCGTTGCTTCGGGTCAGGGGCCGCCGCGCCAGTGATCGATGCGGTGGTGGTCTGGCATGAAGCCGTGGGCGACACCCCACAGCACGGCCTGCGTCCGGCTGTCGACGCCGATCTTGCGGTAGGTCGCCCGGATGTAGGACTTGATGGTGTTGGGGCTCAGGAACGTCAGCGCCGCCACCTCGGCGTTGGTCTTGCCCTGCGTGATCAGCGCAAGGATCTCCGCCTCCCGGTCGCTGAGGCCTTCGCCGCGGCCCGGCCAGTCGAGTCCGATCGCGGTGCGCGCCCGGCGGGGCGGCTCGCTGACGACCACCTCGCCGGCGTGCACGGCTTCCAGTGCGGCCACGAGATCCCGGGCGGCCAGCGTCTTGGACAGGTAGCCGCGCGCCCCCATGCGGCGGGCGCTCTCGATCAGGTCGGGATGGAAGTTCCAGGTGTAGACCACGACCTGGCGAGCCCGCGGGTTGTCGACCAGGACGGCGATCTCGTCGTGATCGGACTCCGGCTGCGCGAACGAGTCGTAGAGCACGATGTCGGCGGCGTCGTGCAGCGACTGGTTGGCGTCGATCTCGACGACGAGGACGCGGTTGCGGTACCGGTCGAACATGCGGGCTACGCCCATGAGCACGACGTCGTAGTCGTCGACCAGCGCCACCCTGATCGGTGCGGCCGCCGTCGAGGTCATGGCTTCGAGACTAACCTCCCTAGGGGTGTACTGCGACCTCCCTAGGGGTGGTTCGGTCGTACCTGTCGAAGCAGCACCCGTGCACCTGACAGGAAGGCCTCACCATGCTCGGTCTCATCGTCACCATGATCATCGTCGGTCTGATCGCCGGCGCTCTCGCCCGCCTGCTCATCCCCGGCAAGCAGGACATGTCGATCCTCATGACGATCGTCCTGGGCATCATCGGCTCGGTCGTCGGCGGGTTCCTGGGCTACCTGCTCTTCCGCGAGGACGCCGGCGAGGGATTCCTGCAGCCGGCCGGCATCATCGGCTCGATCATCGGCGCGGTCATCGTGCTGTTCCTCTGGACCCGCTTCGGGTCACGCACCACCGCCCACCGCTGACCCGAGTGGGCGTCACGACGATCCCTGGTGGAGCACCGCGGTCAATCGGGCCAGCGGTGCTCCACCACCCCACCCCGTGACCGGCGCTGTCACTGGCCCGTCCGGACGCCGGCGGTGCCGGTGGCGGGGTGCGGCCCGCTGCGTACAGACTGCCCGCATGAGCCAGCCTGTTCGCGTGATCAGACAGGGCGACCTGGTAGCCGCTGACCCGACCCCCGGCATGCTCCGGAAGCGAGCGTTCGAGGTCCCGACGCTGTGGGCCGGGCGTGTGGAGACCGCGCCGGGCTCGGTTTCCGCTTGGCACCATCACGACCGCAACGAGACCAGCCTGTACGTCGTGTCAGGCGTACTGCGGTTGGAGTTCGAAGGCGGCGAAGGCTACCTGGACGCCGCGGCTGGTGACTTCGTGCACGTCCCGGCGTTCACCGTGCACCGGGAGAGCAATCCGACCGACGAACCGTCGGTGGCCGTGATCGCCAGAGCCGGTGGCGGCACCCCGACCGTGAACGTGGACCCACCCGCGGGCCTCTCCCCGAGCACGTCGTGAGTTTCGCCGTCGCCGCCGACGCCTACGGCCGGTTCATGGGCCGGTACGCCGAGCCGCTGGCCGTGCAGTTCGTCGAACTGGCCGGCGTACGGGCGGGTCAGCAAGCCCTCGACGTCGGTTGCGGCCCCGGCGCGTTGACCGCGGAACTGGTGCAGCGGCTCGGCTCCGCCGCGGTCTGCGCGATCGATCCGTCCGAGCCCTTCGTCGCTGCGGCGCAGGCCCGGTTTCCCGACGTCGATGTACGGCTCGGTGTGGCCGAACACCTGCCCTTTCCCGACGACAGTGTCGACCTCGCCCTGGCCCAGCTGGTCGTGCACTTCATGACCGACCCGGTGGCGGGGCTGACGGAGATGGCGCGGGTCACCCGCCCGGGTGGCGTCGTCGCGGCATGCGTCTGGGATCACGCCGGCGACAGCGGGCCGCTGGCCACGTTCTGGCGGGCCGTACACGAGCTCGATCCCGATGCACCGGGTGAGGCCGACCTCGCCGGCGCTCGAGAGGGTCACCTGGCGCAGCTGTCCGAAGCGGCTGGCTTGGCGCAGATCGAACCGACGAAGCTGACGGTGCGGGTGGGGTTCGCCTCGTTCGAGGACTGGTGGGAGCCGTTCACCCTCGGGGTGGGACCGGCCGGTGCCTACGTCGCCCGACTGGACGAGCCCAAGCGCGATGCGCTCCGGGCCCGATGCGCGCAGGGGCTGCCCTCCTCCTCGTTCGTGATCGCCGCCTCCGCCTGGTGCGTGCGAGCTCGCTCCTGACCCGCGGTCCGCCTGGTCCTACCCTGGCGGCATGAGGATTTCCCGGCAGATCGTTGTCTTCGACGCCGCCGACCTGACCGCCGAGAGCAGCTTCTGGGCCGGGCTGCTGGGGGGCACGGTCGAAGAGGATGGCGATTGGCACAGCGTGTACGTCGACGGCGAACCGCGGCTGGGCTTTCAGCTCGCGCCCAACCATGTCGCACCGGATTGGCCGGGTGGGACGCCGCAGCAGATACACCTCGACTTGTACGTCGATGACCTCGAGGCCGCCCATGCCGAGGCGACGTCGTTGGGTGCCCAGCTACTCAAGCCGGCCGAGGACACCGACTCGGCAGATGGCTACCAGGTCTATGCCGATCCTGCCGGGCATCCGTTCTGCCTCTGTTGGGGCTGAGCTTCAGCCTTCGAGATGCGCACACGCGTTCTACTTCACCGCTGATCGTGCTGGCCGGTGGCGCGGCACAGCAGCCGGAGTACCTCGGGGACCTCGCCGGGTTGAGCAAGATCCATCAACTACTCGTCCCACACCTGCGCGGGGTTGGTGGCTCGAGTGCCGCCGACATCGACGAGATGGGGTCGAGTGGCGCCAGGTCGACGATGTCGACCACGACGTGCCAGCGTGGGTTGGATCGAATCGCGGTGATTGGCGCTCGGCTGGCACCCGCCTGGCGATCGACTGCGCCCGGTTCCCGATCACCCGGCCGCGCTGCTGCTGATCACTGCTCCGGCGTCCTACTTGGTCGACGTCCCCTCCGAAACTGCTGCGCCGGTCGACCCCTTCCTCGCCCAGTTGGGACGACCGGTAGCCAGTGCCCGCCGGCAGCCGCCGGTGCAGTTAGCCGGCCTCGAGGATGGGGGCGACGCTGTCGTCGCTGCCGCCCAGATCGACCACGAGCTGCGCCCACTCACGGTCGTTGTCCGACGGCGGTTCGCCGTCGCAGTAGGGCTTGCTCCCGTTGGACACGTAGTAGCGGAACACCTGGAGGATCGCGGCCGAGTCGGCGTCTTCCCCGCCGGTGTACTCCGTACCCGGCGACGCGTCCTGGTGCTCCATGCACTCGATCTCGTCACCGCCGCCCGGGTCGAACCGGCCGTCATCACCCCCGCAGCCGGCCAGCAGCACAGCAGCCAGCCCCAGGGCTCCAGCCAGGCGACGCATTAGTCCTCCGATTCCTGCGGCTCAGACCGGCGACAGCACGCCGCGGGCGGCCAGCGCGACGCCGACCACGAGGACCAGCAACGCCGTGACGACCGGGAGCGCCGCCGAGATTCGCGTGGCGGCCTGCCGAAGCGAGGCCCGCTGTCCCATCCGGGCCAGCCGCCCACGCAGGCGAACCAGGAGCAGGCCCACTGCGGTGAGTGTCGCGGCCATTCCGAAACCGTAGGCGAAGACCAGGACCACCCCGAACACCGTCCGGCCCAAGCCGATCGAGGCCAGCAACACGATCAGAGCGCTCGGGCTGGGGACGAGGCCGCCGGCGATACCCATGCCGATCAGGCCGCCGCGGCTGTACCCGTGGCCGTGCGAGTGACCGCCGTGGCTGTGCGCGCGCCCGAAGCCGTGGGAGTGTGAGGGCGCGGGTGCGTGGTTGTGGTCGTGATCATGATCGGGCGCGTGGTCGTGATCGTGCGGGTGGCCGTGCTCGTGATCGTGATCGTGCGCGGGCGCGTGGTGGTCGTGGTCGTGGACCGGCGCGGCCACCGATCCACCCGCGCCGCCCGCCGCCGCGCCAACCAGCACCGGCGCCGGCGCACCGATCGGTACGGCGGGGCGC
>JACCSC010000016.1 GCA_013813215.1 Geodermatophilaceae bacterium
GGCGAGGGCGGTGGCACCGTGAAGGTCGGCCTCGTGATCCCGCAGGCCGGGGTCTACACCCCGCTCGGCGTGGACATGCTGAACGGCTGGGAGCTGTTCCTGGAGCAGAACGACGGGATGCTCGGCGGCTACGTCGTGGAGACGGTGATCGCCGACGAGGGCGAGGGGCCCGACACCGGCGTACCGGCCATTCAGGGCGCGCTGCAGAACGACCAGGTTGACGTCCTGGTCGGCATCGTCAACTCCGCCACCGCCCTCGGCGCGGCCGATGCGGTCAGCGAGGCGCAGAAGGTGCTCGTCATCGCCAACGCAGGGGCCGCGGCGATCACCGGGGAGGCGGCCAGCCCGTACATCTGGCGCTCATCGTTCGTCAACGCCCAGGTCGTCGTGCCCCTCGCGGAGTACCTGGCCGCCAACGACATCAGCCCGGTCTACGTGATGGCCCCGGACTATGCCGCCGGCCAGGAGGTCGTCGACGGCTTCACCACGGCTTTCGTAGCCGCCGGTGGCACGGTCGCCGGCCAGGCGCTGACGCCGTTCGGGACGACCCAGGACTTCCAGCCGTTCCTGTCGCCGATCCGCGATTCAGGAGCCGTCGCGACGTTCGTGTTCTTCGCCGGCGGCGAGGCGGTCTCCTACGTCCAGCAGTACGCCGCCTTCGGGCTGGCCGAGACGATCCCGCTGTACGGCTCGGGGTTCCTCACCGAGGGCGGGGTGCTGGGTGGGCAGGGCGAGGCCGCCATCGGCGTCCGGACGTCGCTGCACTACTCGACCGAGATCGACAACGAGAACAACGCGGCCTTCGTCGAGGCCTACCAGGCCGCGTACGACGCGCTGCCGACCTGCTACGCCGTGCAGACCTACGACGCCGCCAACGTCCTGAACCGGGCCCTGGCCGAGGCCGCCGACCTGTCTGGCGACGCGATCTCCGAGGCGCTCGGCGCGCTCGGCGAGATCGAGGACAGCCCGCGCGGGCCGTGGAGCTTCAACGGTCAAACGCCGGAGCAGACGTTCTACCTGCGCGAGGTCGTCGAGGGCGAGGGCGGCCTCATCAACTCGGTGGTCGAGGACTTGGGCGTCTTCACGCAGCCGTGATCGTCGACTGGTTCGACACCAATCTCGTCAGCATTCTGAACGGCTTCGCCATCGGATCGCTGCTGTTCATCCTGGCCGTGGGCCTGTCCATCGTGTTCGGGATGATGGACGTGCTGAACCTGGCCCACGGCGCGCTCTACCTCGCCGGGGCCTACCTGGGATATCAGTTCGCCGGCGACACCTCGAGTTGGCTGGGGTTCGGAACCGCGCTCGGCGCGGCGGCGCTGGTCGGGTTGCTGGCCGGCGGGGTGCTGTCCACGATGACCGAACCGCTGGCCCGCCGGCCGCACCTGGACCAGGCGCTGCTGACCCTCGGCGTGGCGCTCGTCGTCGCGGAGCTGCTCGCGATCTCCTACGGCAACGACGTACTGCGGGTGAACGCGCCGCCCGGACTAAACGAGTCGGTGCAGGTCTTCGGCCGGACCTATCCGGCGTACCGGCTGGCCCTGATCGGCGTCGGCCTGATGATCGCCATCGCGGTGTACGTCGTCGTGGAACGCACCACCATCGGGGCGCTCGTGCGGGCCAGCGTGGCCGACCGCGACATGGTCTCGGCGCTGGGCGTGGACAACCGCAAGGTCAAGCTGGCCGTCCTCGGCGCCGGCTCGGCCCTGGCCGCGGTCGCCGGTGTGCTCGGCGGCCCGATCTACGGCGCGGCCCCGGGTCTGGACGAGACGGTGCTCATCCTGGCCCTGGTCGTCGTCGTCATCGGCGGCCTCGGCTCCATCAAGGGCGCGTTCATCGGTGCCCTCGTGATCGGCCAGGTCGAGTCGCTCGGCCGCGCCCTGGTCCCGGACCTCGCGTCGTTCATGCTCTTCGGCGCGCTCGCCCTCGTGCTGATCGTCCGACCACGCGGCCTGTTCGGCGCGAAGGCGGCCGGGTGAGTACGCCGGCCGACGCGGAGACGGTCACCACCCGGACGCGTCCGGTGGGAGCGGCGATCGGCCTTCTCGTCGTGGTGGGGCTCGCGCTGGTTCCGCTGTTCGTCGCGCCCTACGAGACGACGATCATCGGCCGGATCCTGATCTTCGCGCTGCTGGCGGTCAGCCTCGACCTGCTGGTGGGCATCACCGGGCTGCCCTCGCTCGGGCACGCGGCGTACTTCGGGATCGGGGCGTACACCGCCGGCTGGCTGACGATCAACGTCACCGCCGAAGCCCCGATCCCGCTGCTGGCGGCGGCCGGGGCCGGCGCACTGGCCGCCGCGGCCACCGGCTGGCTCGCGGTGCGCTCCGGCGGCATCTTCTTCCTGATGCTGACGCTGGCCATCGGCGAGTTGATCTTTCAGCTCGCGCAGAGCTGGGAGAGCGTCACCGGCGGCTCGAACGGGTTGTACGGAATCCCGGCCGTGCAGCTGGCCGGCAGCCCGCTGGTCCTCGCCGGCCTGCGCTACTGGTACGTCCTGGCCGTGTTCCTGATCGGATACGCCGTTCTGCGCCTCGTCAGCGCGTCGCCGTTCGGAGCGGTCCTGCGGGGGATCCGGGACAACGAGCCGCGGATGCGGTCACTGGGCTACTCGCCGTTCCGGTACAAGCTGGTCGCCTTCGTGCTGGCCGGCGCGGTGGCCGGTCTGGCCGGCGGGCTGCTGACCGCGCAGCAGCGACTGGTCACGACGGCCGATCTCGGCTTCACGACCGCCGCGCTCGCGCTGCTGGCGGTGGTCATCGGCGGCGCGGGCACGTTGTGGGGACCGTGCCTGGGGGCGGCCCTCGTCGTGCTCATCCGCGATGCCCTCGGGCCGCGGTTGGACGGGCACGGCCCCCTGGTCCTCGGTCTGGTCTTCATCCTGACCGTGTACCTGCTGCCGCGGGGCTTCGCCGGCCTGGCCGGGCTGCGGTTCCGTCGTCGTCCGGCTGAGCCGGCATGACCGCCTTGGAGCTGCGCGGTGTGGGCCGGCAGTTCGGTGCGTTGCGGGCCGTCGACGACGTGGACCTCACCGTGGCGGCGGGCACTCGGCACGGGCTGATCGGGCCCAACGGCGCCGGGAAGAGCACGCTGTTCAAGCTCATCGCCGGAACTCTGCGGGTATCGGCCGGATCGGTGCTGCTCGCCGGACGCGACGTCACCGGGCTCCGGGAGTCCCAGCGCGCCCGGCTCGGGATCAGCCAGACGCTGCAGCATTCCAGCCTGTTCCTGCCGCTGTCGGTGCAGCAGAACGTCCTGCTTGCAGCGCAACGACGCCACGGCAACCCGGGCAGCCTGTGGCCACGGCGGCAGGCGGCGGCCCGGGACCGGATGGGTGAGCTGCTCGCGGCGGTCGGCCTGTCGACGCGGCGGTCGGCGCCCGCCGGTGACCTGTCGCACGGCGAACGCCGTCAGCTGGAGATCGCGGTCGCGCTGGCCTGCGAACCGTCGCTGCTGCTGCTGGACGAACCGGCCGCCGGCATGTCGCCGGCCGAAGGCGACCGGCTGGTCGAGCTGGTCCAGGCGCTGCCCCGAGAGGTGACCGTGCTGATCGTGGAACACGACCTGGACGTGGTGTTCCGGGTGGCCGAGTCGGTCACCGTGCTGCACCTGGGTCAGGTCCTGCTCACCGGCTCGCCGTCGCAAGTGCGGGAGAGCGCGTCGGTGCGGGAGGCCTACCTTGGTACGGCGGACCGCGCGGAGCTCTTCGTCCAGGGTGGCCCCGGGTGAGCCTGCTCGAGGTTCAGGGCCTGCGCTCGGGCTACCACCGCGGCACGGTGCTGCACGGGGTGGACCTGTCGCTGGACGCCGGCCGGGTGACCGGGCTGCTCGGCCGCAACGGCGTCGGGAAGAGCACCCTGGTCGGCACGCTGATGGGGTTGGTCCGGGCCAGTGCCGGCTCGGTGCTGCTGGACGGCGTACCGCTGGCCGGGCGGCGAGCCGACGTCATCGCCCGGGCCGGGGTGGCGCTGGTGCCGCAGGGCCGGCGGATCTGGCCGGCGCTCACCGTGGACGAGCACCTGCAGCTCTCCGGTCGGCGCGCTCGGTCGTCCGCGTGGTCGCGGGAACGGGTGCTGTCGCTGCTGCCCCGCTTGGCCGAGCGGCTGGCGCAGCCGGCGGGGACGCTGTCCGGCGGCGAGCAGCAGATGCTGGCCGTCGCCCGCGCGCTGCTGACCGGACCGCGGCTGATCCTGTTGGACGAGCCGTCGGAGGGGTTGGCGCCGGCGATCGTCGAGCAGATCGGTTTGGCGATCGGCGGGATGCGTGACGAGGGGATGGCGGTGCTGCTCGTGGAGCAGGACCTGCACCTGGCCTTCGCGGTGTGCTCCGAGGTGGCTGTGATGGACCGCGGCAGGATCGTGCATCGGGCCAGCACCTCGGACTTCCGCCGCGATCCCGCGACGGCGTACCGCCTGCTCGGGGTCGCGTAGTGGCGGTGAACGAAGCTGCGCCGGGTCTGGCCGGGGAGTACCTGGTCCGCGTACTGGCGGCGATGGTCGGTCCCGATGCTCGGCCACGCTCGGACCAGTTGGCCGCGGTCGAGGCTCTGGTCCACGATCGGCGCCGGGTGCTCCTGGTGCAGGCGACGGGGTGGGGGAAGTCCGCGACCTACTGGGCGGCGACCTCAGCGCTGCGTCACCAGGGCCGCGGGCCCACCATCGTGATCTCGCCGCTGCTGGCCCTGATGCGCGATCAGATCGACGCCGCGGGACGCGCCGGTCTGCAGGCGGAGACGGTGAACTCCTCGAACCCCGAGGACTGGCACGCGGTCTTCGACCGGTTGGCCGGCGACGAGCTCGACGTCCTGCTGGTTTCCCCGGAGCGGCTGGCCAACCCGCGGTTCGCCGAGCAGGCGCTGCCGCTGCTCGCCCGGGCCGGGCTGCTGGTCATCGACGAGGCACACTGCATCTCCGACTGGGGGTTCGACTTCCGTCCCGACTACCAGCGGTTGAGCCGGCTGCTGGCGGAGATGGCTCCGGACAGTCCCGTCCTGGCCACCACCGCGACCGCCAACGCCAGGGTCACCGACGACGTCGCGGCGCAACTGGGCCCGGCCACCCTCGTGCTGCGGGGCCCGTTGGCCCGGGCCAGCCTGCGGCTGGCCGTCGTGCCGGGAATCGACGCGGTCCAGCGGCTGGCCTGGGTCTCCGACGCGCTACGCGACCTGCCCGGCTCGGGCATCGTCTACGCGCTCACCGTCGAGCAGGTCACCTCGATCACCTCGTTCCTCACCGAGCAGGGCTATCCCGTCGCCGCCTACACCGGACAGACCGACCCCGAGGACCGGCAGCGAATCGAGTCGGCGCTCCGCGACAACCGGCTCAAGGCAGTCGTGGCCACCTCCGCCCTGGGCATGGGCTACGACAAACCGGACCTCGGCTTCTGCATCCACGTCGGGTCACCGGACTCGCCGGTCGCGTACTACCAACAGGTCGGGCGGGCCGGGCGCGCCCTCGATACCGCCGCCGGCGTCCTGCTCCCGGCGGCCGAGTCCGATCCCCGGATCTGGGACTACTTCGCCACCGCCAGCATTCCCGACCCCGACGCCGCCGATCGCGTCCTCACGCTGCTCGACCGCAGCGGCGGCCAGACCGTCGTCGACATCGAGAGCGAGACCGGATTGCGCCGGGGCCGGCTCGAGGCGCTGCTCAAGATCCTCCGGGTCGACGGGTCGGTCGACCGGGTGGGCACCGCCTGGACTGCCACCGGTACGCCGTGGCGGTACGACGCCGCCAAGTACGACGCCGTCGTGGCCGCGCGCCGGGCCGAGGCCGACCTGATGCGCGCCTACGCCTCCGGTCGCCGCTGCCTGATGCAGATCCTCACCGAGGCCCTCGACGACCCGGCGTCGGCCGCCTGCGGCCGCTGCTCGGTCTGCACCGGTGAGCTGCCCGGTCCCGGCCGCGAGCCCGATCCGGCCCGGGTCGAGGCGGCGCGACGCTACCTGCGGGGTCGCGTCCACCCGCTGGAGCCGCGCAAGCTGTGGCCCCGCGGCGCGAGCCGGAGCGGCCGCATCGGCGGCATCTCCGTCGGGCGCGCCCTGGCCTACGCCGACGACCCCGCCTGGCCGACCCTCACCTCCGAGCTCGCCGGGCCGGACGGGCCGCCGAGTCCCGAGCTCCGGGACGCGTTGGTCGAGCTGCTCACCCGCTGGCGCGGCGACTGGCCGGAGCGCCCCGTGGCCGTCGTACCCGTCCCCAGCCACACCCACCCGCTTCGCGTCGACGGCATGGCCGCGCACATCGCCGCCGTGGGGCGGCTGCCCCTGCTCCGACCACTGCGCAGCAGCGGTGCGCCGGCCCCGGTCGGTGTGTCCTCGGCCCGACGGGTGGGCCACCTGCTCGACATGCTGAGCTTGGACGCCGACGTTCCTGTTCCGGCCGGCTCGATCCTGCTCGTTGACGATGTGGCACGAACTCAGTGGACGCTGACCGTGGCCGGGACCCTGCTGGTCGGAGCCGGGGCGGGCGCCGTGCTCCCGCTGGTCGGGCACCGACTCCCCTGACGACGCGGGTAACAGGGCAGCAGGCATCAGCCCGGGCGGTAGACGTGAGCCCGATGGTCGACGCGCATGATCGAGAGCACCCGTTGGTCCGCACTGAGCCGAAACAGGACGCGGAAGTCACCGTTGCGTGCGCTGCGATACCCCGAGAGGTCACCTGCGACGGGTTGCTCATTCATTGGGGATTGCTGGCAAGTCGGTCCGTGACGAAGACCAGCACGGCGAGGGCGATGCGTTGTGGCAGGCGAGCCATGTCGCGCCGTGCCGGCCCGGACCAGACGATCCGGTGCTCACTCAGGTCGATGGCAGGCCGAGTTCTTGGCGCAGCCCTACCCCGCCTGGCCACAACTGGTCTGGACACGCCGACTGGCCGAGCCGGCGCACGGCGTGTCGGGACCACGTTGTCCTTGGCTCGGCGCCTGACCGCGGAACTGCCGACGATCGAGCGCAGCTGCCTACAGCGTGCCGCGGCTCATGATCCCGCCGTCGACCACCAGCGTCTGCCCGGTGATCCACGAGGCCTCGTCGGACAGCAGGAACGCCGCGGCCGAGGCGATGTCGGCCGGTACCCCGAGCCGACCGAGGGGGTACGCCGCGGCAACCTGCTCTTCACGCCCCTCGTACAGCGCCGTCGCGAACACCGTCTTCACCACCGCGGGAGCCAGCGCATTGACCCGGATCGCCGGGCCCAGCTCCACCGCGAGCTGCTGGGTCAGGTGGAACAGCGCCGCCTTGCTCGACCCGTAGGCGCCAATGCCGTCCGCGCAGCGCAGTCCGGCGACCGAGGCGACGAACAGCACCGAACCGCCGTGTGAGCCCAGCCAGGCCCGGTAGGCCTCCTGCACGAACCCGAGCGCCGCCACGTAGTTGACGTCCATGACCTTGCGTACGGCGTCGAGGTCGGCCTCGATGAGCGGGCCGTAGATCGGGTTGATGCCGACGTTGCTGACGACCAGGTTCAGGCCGCCGAACGCGGCCACGGTGGCGGCCACCGCCTCGCTGCGGTGCCCGTCGTCGCCGGCGTTCCCCGGAATCCCGAGAGCGTGGTCGGCGCCACCGAGTGACTCCACAGCGGCATCCAGCTCGGGCTGCTTGCGGGCGGTGATCGTGACCCGGGCGCCTCGGCGCACCAGCTCGTGGGCGATGGCCAACCCGATCCCGCGGCTCCCGCCCGTGACCAGCGCCGTCTTCCCCTGCATCTGCCGGACCCTAGCGTGACCCCGCCCCCATCACGCCGGCCGGCGGCGGCGTGACCAACGCCACGCCACCGGGTCGACATCAGCCACCTAGGCTGGGCAGTTGCATAGGTCGGCACCACCGTCTGGTACCCGTCGTGGACTGGAACGAAAGGCCGTAGCAATGTCCTCAGCCACCCCTCCCGCCCGGCTGCGCGTCGGCGTCATCGGCGCCGGTCGCGTCGGCAGCGTCCTCGGGCACGCGTTGGCCCGTGCTGGGCACCACGTGATCGCGGCCTCCGGTGTCTCAGGCGATTCCGTACGCCGAGCCGCCCGCCTGCTCCCCGCCGCGGACCTGCTGCCGGCCGACGAGGTGGTCGCCGCCGCCGACCTGGTCCTGCTCGCCGTCCCGGACGACACCCTGGGCGGGCTCGTCCAGGGCCTGGCCGAGACCGGCAGCTGGCGACGCGGGCAGATCGTGATCCACACCAGCGGCGCGCACGGGCTGGCCGTCCTCGCCCCGGCCGCCGCGGCCGGCGTACTCCCGCTGGCACTGCACCCGGTCATGACGTTCACCGGCACGCCCGAGGACCTCGATCGGCTGGCGGGGGTGTCCTTCGGCGTGACGGCCGAGGAGCACGACCGGGCCGTGGCCGAGGCGCTCGTCCTGGAGATGGGCGGTGAGCCGACCTGGGTGCCCGAGTCGGTCCGCGCGCTCTACCACGCCGCCCTCGCGCACGGCGCGAACCACCTCGTCACCCTGGTCAACGAGGCCCTCGACCTCCTGCGCACCGCCGGCGTCGCCGAGCCGGAGCGGATGATCGCGCCGCTGCTGCAAGCCGCGCTCGACAACTCCCTGCGCCACGGTGACGCGGCCCTGACCGGTCCGGTGTCCCGGGGCGACGCGGGCACGGTGCGCCGCCACCTCGGCGAGCTGGTCGACCACGCCCCCGACAGCGTCCCGGCGTACGTCGCGATGGCCCGCCGCACCGCCGACCGGGCGATCGCCGCCGGCCGGCTGCGCGGGCTCGACGCCGGTCCCGTGCTGGAGGTCTTGACCCCGACACCGGTCCGCGGCAGCCGACGATGAGCGTGCGTACGCCGCTGCTGGCGACCACCGTGCAGGAGCTGACCCGGGCCCGTGACGCGATGACCGGCCCGGTCGCCGTGGTCATGACCATGGGCGCCCTGCACGAAGGGCACGTCGCCCTGCTGCGCCAGGCCCGCGCCCGCGGCGCGCACCTAATCGCCACCCTGTTCGTGAACCCGCTGCAGTTCGGGCCGAGCGAGGACTTCGACCGCTACCCGCGCACTCGCGAGCGCGACCTGGAGATCTTCGCCCGCGAGCAGGTCGACGTCGTCTTCGCGCCGACCATCGAGGAGCTGTACCCGGGTGGGCCGCCGAACGT
>JACCSC010000024.1 GCA_013813215.1 Geodermatophilaceae bacterium
GCCCTCGATGCCTGTGTGGACGCCGGAGAGTTGGCCGGGGCCAGCGGCCGGTGGGACCTGCTCGGCGAGGCCGCGCTCGTGGTCGACGGCGTGGTCGTGGACGGTCCCGAGCGAATCGCCGACCTGGTCGAGCGCGCGCTGGCCGCCGTACCGAAGCCCGCCAGTCAGTTGCGGGCCCAGCTGCTGGCCCGCCAGGCGTACGACGCGGCGAGCCGGGGGCGTCTCGACGACGCGCGTGAGTTGTCCGCAGCCGCATTGACGCTGGCGCAGCGAACCGGCGATCCGGCGGCGATCCTGGCCTGTCTGCGGGCCCGGCACCTCGCAGTCGCCGGACCGGACTACTCCGACGAGCGGTCGCGTCTCGGCCACCAGGCGGTCGGACTGGCCGCGCGAGGACTGCCTGTGGGCGCCATGTGGGGACGGATCTGGCGGGTCGACTCGGCGTTCGAGCTCGGCAGTCTCGCCGCCGTGGACAGTGAACTGCTGGCGTTGAAAACGGTGGCCGACTCCCTGCACTATCCGTTGGCGCAGTGGCACCTTCTGCGGCTGCGGGCGGCTCGGGAGGCCCTCGTCGGCCGGTTCGCCGCCGGTGAGCAACACGCGGCCGCCGCTCTGGAGTTGGCCGATGCCCTGCAGGACCCGAGCCTGCGCACGCTGCACTGGGCGTTCCTGTACTCCGTCGCGCATGTGCGGTGGGCGACGGACACCGCGCAGGGCTTCCCGTTGCCCGCGGAGCAGATCATCGACTTCCTGATCTCCACGCCCGGAATGCCGCCGGTCGGCCGGGCATCGTTGATCGGGCTTTACCTGCTGCTGGAGCGCCGCGACGAGGCCCACGAGGTGCTGCGGCAGATGGTCGCGCAGGTGGAGGGTTATCCGGTGGACGGCGCCTGGATCGTCACAGTCGAACTGCTGGCCGACGGCGCCGCCCACCTCGGCGACGTCGAGGCGGCCGCGGTCCTCTACCCCCTGTTCGCGCCGTACGGCCATCTGATGATCGCCGGCGGGACGGGTGCCTTGGCGTGCGACGGGTCGGCCAGCCGGACGCTGGGGCGCCTCGCCCTCCTGCTCGGCCGTCCCGAGATCGCCGAAGGGCACCTACGAGACGCGCTCCGGCTCGAAGACCGGATGGGCGCCCGGCCGTTTGCCGCGATGAGCCGGCTGCACCTGGCCGAGGTTCTGCTCGCTCGGGGTGGTACGGGGCGGTTGACCGAGGCGGCCGGCCTGGCGCGCACGGCGCTGGAGACGATGCGGGCGCTGGACATGCCCGGCCGGGCCGCCGTCGCCGAAGGGATAGCTGCCGCCATCAATGCTGCCTTGGCCGATCGGACGGCGTTCACCGCCCGGGAGCGCGAGGTCGTGGCCCTGGTCGCAGAGGGGATGAGCAACCTGCAGATCGCGCAGCGGCTCTACCTCTCCGAGCGCACCGTGGAGACCCACGTCAGCCACGTGCTGGCCAAGCTCGGCGGTTCGACGCGCGTGGACATCGTCACCTGGGCGATGTCGACCGGGACTGCCTGATCAGGTGAGCCGGGCCAGCAGCCGGCCGAGCCGGAGGGCGCGGCTCGGCCGCTGGGTAGTGGCGTACTCGTGCAAGGCGATCGGCAGGGCGAACGAGTACGTCGGGTAGGCGTGGATCGAGCCGACGATGTGGTCGACGGTGAGCTTCCGGTTCATGGCCAGGGTGAGCTCGTCGATCAGCTCGCCGGCGTTGTGCCCGGCCACGTGCGCGCCCAGGATGCGCCGGTCCCTCCCCACGAGGATCTTGATGAGTCCGACCGACTCCCCATCGGTCAGCGCCCGCTCATGGCGGGAGTAGGGGAAGCGCAGGATGCCGTACGCCGTTCCGTCGTCGGCTCGCCCCACCCGGGCCACCTCCGGATCGGTGAACGTGACAGCGGGGAGAGCGCCGGGGTCGAACGCCGCCGACCCCGGTACGACGATGTTGCGCACCGCGTGGGCGGCCTGGTAGCCCGCGAAATGGGTGTACGCCGGGCCGCCCGTCACGTCGCCCGCGGCGTAGATGTGCTCGGCGGTGGTCCGCAGCCGGTCGTCCACCTGTACGCCGTCGGGTCCGTGCTCCACGCCGGCCACGGCCAGATCGAGATCGGCCACGTTGGGGCGGCGGCCGGTGGCGCAGAGGATCTGGTCCACGCGCAGGTCGGACCGGCCCTCGATCGTCACGACGAGGTCGGCCCTGTCCCGGCGTACGGCGTGCACGTCGACGCCGCCGTGGACGGTGATGCCCTCGGTAGCGAACTGCGCGGTCAGCAACGCGACCAGGTCCGGGTCGTCGCGCGGCAGCAGCCCGGCCGCCCGGGTGAGCACGGTGACCTCGCTGCCCAGGCGGGCCAGGGCTTGGGCCAGCTCCGCCCCGACCGGCCCGCCCCCGAGGACGGCCAGCCGCGGCGGGAGCCGGTCGAGGGAGAAGACGTCCTCGTTGGTCAGGACGCCGGAGCCGGCCAGGCCGGGGATGTCCGGGACGGCGGGGGAGCTGCCGGTGGCCAGCAGGACGTACTTCGCGCTCACCCGCCGGTCGCCGACCTGGAGCGTGTGCGCGTCCAGGAAGCGGGTCTGACCCAGGGCCACCTCGACACCGTGCTCGGCGAGCGCGGCGGCGTCGTCCAGCGCGCCGACCCGCGCGATGACGTCGGCCACCCGGGCGTTGACCCGTCCGAGGTCAGCGCGGGCGTCGTGCGGCTCGAGCCCCCAGCGATCGGCGGTGCGCGACTCGTAGGCCACGCGCGAGGCCTTGATCAGGGCCTTGCTCGGCACGCAGCCGTAGTGCAGGCAGTCACCGCCGAGGCGGACCTTGTCGATCAGCACCACCCGCTTGCCGAACCAGCGGGCCAGCCGGGCAGCCGTCAGCCCGGCCGAGCCTGCGCCGACCACGGCGATGTCGTAGTTGTAGCGCGCCATGGGCCTTCCCTCAGGTAGCGGCGAAGGCAACCAGCATGGCGGGTGGGGCTCGGTCGTCCGGAGTGCGGGGGAGCCAACGCCGTACGACGACGCCGTCCTGAACCATCGCGTCCCCGCCGAGCTGGCGGATGTCCTCGACCGCCCGGGTCAGCCGGACCCCCCGAAGCGCAGCCCGGGCGTAACGCAGCACGGTGCCGGGGGAGTACACCAGCCACAACGGTGCCCGGCCGAGCCCGAGTCGGGCGTAGAGCAGCCGGTCGGGGTCGGACAGGAAGGGCCCGCGCCAGCCGAGGTGCTCGGCCAGGGCCGCCAGGGCCGGAGCGGGGCTGAAGCCGGCGGCGAGGACCGGAACCCCCGCGGCGGCAGCGCACGACTGCACCTGCACGAGGTGCTCCTGGCAGGGCAGTCAATAGCGATGCCGGATGACGCTGAGCAGCCGGCGACCGGGCAGCGCGCCGAGGTCGACGTCGGCGTCGCCGCACGCGTCGGTGAGAACCAGCCCGGCCAGGTCGACCGGTTCGGTCAGGGTGCGGGGCATTCAGCGGGTCGTCGCGATCGGCAGCAGCCGGCGCAGCTCGACGTTCTCCACCGGATCGAGCACGCTGTGCTGCACACAGGCCGGCACGATCTGCCCTGTCTCCGGGTGCGCCATCGCGTAGTGGCAGGCGGCCAGCCGATCCTGGGTGACGGCCAGGCGGGGGTCGTCAGCCCGTTCGCCGCGCTGCATGAGGTCCCAGGCGGGGCCTACGTCACGGGCGTCCATGAACTGGTGTACGACGAACGAGACCGGCCGTACCGCCCCCGCCCGCGCGTGCCGGAGTACCGAGAGCAGACCACCGGCTCGCCGGATGATCCGGGCGCCGCACGCCGCGGCGATGGGCAGGATCCGTGGATGCCGTGCGACGTGTCGCAGCAGGCGTCCGGCGAGAACCGGAACGGGGTCGCCGGTGAAGGTGAAGGCCCCGAAGTACCGGAAGAAGGCATCGCGGGCGGCGACGTCACGCGGGTCGTCGGCGTCCAGGAACGGGTACCACTGGGCGCCGGCGTAGAAGCCGTACGCCGTGCGGTTGCAGCGCAGGTCGCCGTTCTGCACCAGCGTGAAGTCCAACCGACGGCCGACGCCGCGTTCGATCTCCCGCCAGACCTCCTCGATCCCGGTCTGGTCGTAGTCCTCGTGCCAGCGGCGGTCGTCGCCGACGAAGGCGGCCGGCTGGAAGGAGAACATCCCGAA
>JACCSC010000045.1 GCA_013813215.1 Geodermatophilaceae bacterium
AGCAGCTCGCCGCGCTGACCTTGGGCCAGACGCCGCAGACTCGGGACCTGGAGCGGCTTCGCCAGCGCCGCGCCGAGCTGGGGCTGCCGGCCGGGGACGAGGACCCGCTGGTTCTGGACCCCGCCACCGGCCTGGCCGTCGCGGCCGAGGCGCTGCCGCTGCACCTGCGGCGGGCCAGGCTGACCAGGGTCAGTCTGGACGCCAACTCCGGGGTCTGCCGCGGCATGCTGCAGCACCGGTACGGAACCGTCGACCAGCGAGGAGACGACGAATGAAGGCCGTGCGGCTGCACGAGTTCCACCAGCTCCCCGTCATCGACGAGATCCCCGAGCCGACGGCGCAGGGTCCGTTCGACGTCGTGGTCAAGGTCGGCGGGGCCGGCGTCTGCCGCACCGACCTGCACATCATGGAAGGGCAGTGGGACGCGGCCATGGGTACGCCGCTGCCCTACGTCCTCGGCCACGAGAACGCCGGCTGGGTGCACGAGATCGGCTCCGGCGTGACCAACGTGGCCGTGGGCGACACGGTCATCCTGCACCCGACTCCGACCTGCGGGCTGTGCCACGCCTGCCGGGCCGGCAACGACATGCACTGCACCAACTCCGAGTTCCCCGGCCTGTCCCGCGACGGGGGGATGGCCGAGTACCTGCTCACCTCGGCCCGGGCCTGCGTGAAGCTCGACCCGAAGACCAAGCCGGAGGACGTGGCCGCGCTGGCCGATGCCGGCATCACGGCCTACCACGCCGTACGCAAGGCCATTCCGCTGCTCTATCCGGGCACTACCTGCGTCGTCATCGGCGCCGGGGGACTGGGCCACATCGGGATCCAGTGCCTGGCCGCGCTCACCGCGACGCGGATCATCGTGGTCGACCGGAACCCCGACGCGCTGAAGCTCGCCGAGCAGTTGGGCGCCAACCACACCGTGGTCTCCGACGGCAAGCACGTCGACGGGGTCATGGACCTCACCGGCGGCGAGGGCGCGGACGTGGTCCTGGACTTCGTGGCCGAGCAGGGTGCGGAGAACGACGGCTTCACGATGACCCGGCGGGCCGGGTCGTACTACGTCATCGGGTACGGCGGGACGGTGAACATCCCGACGCTGGACATCATCTCCACCGAGCGGAACATCGTCGGCAACATCGTCGGCACCTACAACGACCTGGCCGAGCTCATGGTCCTGGCCCAGGCCGGCAAGGTCACCCTGCACACCAAGACGTACCCGCTGGACGATGCGGTACAGGCGCTCACCGATCTCGACGAAGGCAACGTCCGCGGCCGCGCCATCCTCGTCCCGTAACGCCTACCCAGCAGAGGAGGACCCATGGCCAAGGAACTGCGATTCGGCGCGGAAGCACGCGCCCTGCTGCTGGCCGGTGTGGATCAACTGGCGGAGGCGGTCAAGTCGACGCTCGGCCCCAAGGGCCGCAACGTCATCCTGGAGAAGCTCACCGGCTCGCCGGTGGTGACCAATGACGGGGTGACGATCGCCCGCGAGATCCACCTGAAGAACCAGTTCGAGAACATGGGGGCGCAGCTGGTCAAGGAAGCCGCCATCAAGACCAACGACATCGTCGGTGACGGCACCACCACGGCCACGGTCATCGCTCAGGCGATCATCCGGGAGGGTTCGCAGGCCATTGCCGCGGGCGGCAACCCGGTCCTGGTCAAGCGCGGCATCGATCTCGCCGTCCGGCGGCTCGTGGAGCATCTGCACGAGGTCGCCCACCCGGTGGCCACAGAGCAGGACTATGCGCGGGTGGCCGCCATCTCGGCCAACGACGACGACGCCGTCGGCGCGGTCATCGCCAAGGCGATGTACACCGTGGGGGACGGGGGGATCGTCACCGTGGAGGAGTCGGCCGTCTCCGGGATGAGCGTGGACTTCATCGAGGGGTTCGAGTTCGACAACGGGTACATGTCGCCGTACATGGTGACCAACCCGGCCAGCCTGGAAGCCGTCGTCGACGACCCGTACATCCTGCTGTGCAGCGAGAAGATCACCAAGGTCCAGCAGCTGATGCCGCTGCTGGACAAGATCATGCGGGCGCCGCGACCGTTGATCATCATCGCCGAGACGGTCGAGGGCTCGGCGCTGAGCATGCTCGTGCACAACCACGTCAACCGCATCTTCCAGTGCGTGGCGGTCAAGGCGCCCGGCTTCGGCGACCGCCGGCTGCACAAGCTGGAGGACATCGCCTCCATCGTCGGCGGGGCGGTGTACAGCAAGCATTCGGGCTTCACCCTGGAGACGATGACGACCGAGCACCTGGGGCGGGCCGCGCAGGTCCGGGTGACTGCCGACCGCACGGCGATCATCGGCGGCGACGGTGCCGCCGACGGGGTGGACTTCCGGGTCGCGCAACTGCGTGCCGAGCTCGGGCGGGCGACGTTCGGCGTCGACGAGGACGTGCTGAACGAACGGATCGGGTCCCTGACCGGCAAGGTCGCGGTCATCCGGGTCGGCGCGCCGACCAACGCCGAGTTGGCCGAACTGCAGCACCGGGTCGAGGACGCGGTGGCCGCGGTGCGGGCGGCGATGGCCGAGGGAATCGTGGCCGGCGGGGGGGCGGCCCTGCTGCACGCCGAACCGGCTCTGGACGACCTGCAGGTGAAGGACGACTACAAGATCGGCGTCGAGATCGTCCGGCGGGCGCTGACCGAACCGGCGTACCTGATCGCCGTCAACGCCGGCTATTCCGGCACCGAGGTACTGGCGCAGATGGCCCAGATGGACGTCGACGGCGGGTTCGATGCGCTGGAGGGCCGCTACGGGAACATGATCGAAATGGGCATCGTGGACCCGCTGCGAGTGGCCCGGGCCGCGCTGGAGAACGGCGCTTCGGTGGCCGGGCTGCTGCTCACCACGAACACCCTGATCGCCGAGGAGCAGACGCCGTGGGGTGGCAGCGCCGCGCTGATGACGGAGTTCGGCTCGCTGGACGAGGGGCTGTACCAACCGTCACCGGATTCCAGTACGCCGCAGTCCCTCGGCCTGGGCCCGTCGATCGGGTGAGCCGTCCCGCACGGAGCACACCTATCAGTACGTCGAGTACGGTCCGGACCAGTTCGTCAATCCCCACGTCGACTACCACGGACGGATAGGAGATCCGTGGCCGGGCGTCCTTGCCACGGTGTCGCTGTCGGTGTGCAGCGCCGACAGCGGCGGACAGTTCTTCGTCGAGACCAGTGGCGAAGGTCGGTATGGGAAGAGCCGCACTTCGCACGACGTGGACTCGATTGGAGCACGCCCTCTTTCCGAGATCAGCGCAGGGTCCGTTGGACGTCCCAGAACGAGGTCGGTGACATGCTCGTCTGGGGGTCTCAGGCTGTTCATGGCACGGTGCCGGTGCCCGCCGGCCGCTCCTGCAGGTTCCTGACGCAACTGCTGGCTGATGGTGAAGGAGCACGTCCATGACCGAGTTGGCGCCCTTGTGTGTCGTTCTCAATGGCCCGTCCGCCGTCGGAAAGTCGACACTCGCCGCGGCGATTCAGGATCATTCGGTGGCGCCACTCTTGAGATTCGGGGTGGACGAGTTCTATCGGATGGTGCCTGACCAATGGGCGGGCGGTGTCAAAGGCGCGCGATTCGCCGACCGAGGCTTCACCTACCAGGAAGTGACGTCGATACCCGGTGCGCGTCGCATCAACAATGGCGTGGACGCGATCTCCTTGCTCCATGCGATGAACGCTGCGATCCTTGGTGTCCTCACTGCTGGCGTCGGCGTGGTCGTCGACGGCCAAGCGTTTGAGCCGAGTGTCAACCAGGATCTCGAGAACCGCCTTCGCAAGCTTCAGGCGAGAGGCTTGGCGAGTGTGGCCATCATCGAACTTGCGGCGAACGACGACTCCTTGGCTGACCGACAACGCCGTCATGCGCACCCCGTCGGCCTGTCCCTGCACCAGAACATCCTTCCGCGCCAAGCCTCAACACCCGACCTGGTCCTGGACACGACGGGCTTGACGGCCGACGAGGTAGCTGACCACGTGTGCGGCTGGCTCGATCAGACCCATGCTGTCAGCCAGCATTCGCCAGGATGATCTGAGTCACCACGGGTGCTTGCCATCGACGTCAACTAGCAGACGGTGACACCGCTGGACACCGGTACGAGTTGGCAGGTGAACGGGCCTTCGGGAAGCTACGTCTTCGACGCCGTGTGGCATCGAACGGCTGGCCTCTTCCTCGCCTTCGGGTGCACCCATGGTCGCGGATCGTGGGCCGTGCTCCGGGTCCTCCACGATCGCTCGGTCGAGGCCGTGGGCGTGCCGGAGGGTGCTGCAGTCATGTCGCTGTGCTTTGCCGAAGACGGCGAACTCCTGCTCGGAGTGGCATCGGTCGAGGAGGCCGGAGGCCGCCAGGTCGGCGGTGGGATCGCATCGTTCTCCGTCACGACCGGCACCTTCCGGTGGCTCTATCGCGCACGCTCGGGCGAACACTTCTGAGTAGCTCGACCGAGCTCGGCGAGGTGGACCTGGTCGATCCGCGGCACGCGACGACCTGGGCTTCGCCACGATGATCCGCCGGCCCGGCTACGGCGCTCACCTTGAGGCCACCGTCGACCCGGACATCAGGACCCGGCAGTCGGAAGTGGCAGCTCCCCCCGGATTCGAGGACGCGATCGCCTGGGTGGCCCTGGCTGATCCGGACGAGGCGCCGCTCTGACACGTCACGTTCACCGTGGCCGACCGGGACCAGACGGTGGCCGACGCCGAGCGGCTGGGAGCGCGGGTCCTCACCCTGTCGGACACCGACTGGACGAGGGCCGCCACGATCCGCGACCCGCAAGGGGTTGAGTTCACCGCCAGCCAGTTCACGCCTCCCGGAGGGTGAGCCGATACGCCGACGGCGAACCCGGCGCGAAGCCGGTTGACGCCGCGCTTCCCGGTCGGGAGGCTGTCGGCGTGATCTTCCCCGCGGCCCAACCTTGACCTTGCGCTGAGCCCCTCGTCCCGGTGAGCCGGCGATGACCGGCGTACCTAGGCCGCTGGCCGTCAAGGTCATCGCGTACTCGGTCCTGGACGACTTCATCCCGTTCTACGCCGTCTACGCGCTGCTGTTCGCCGACGCCGGCTTATCGATCGGCGAGATCTCCTCGCTGTACATGATCTGGTCGCTGACCGCGCTCGTCCTCGAGGTGCCCTCCGGCGCCTGGGCCGACGTCGTACCGCGCCGCCTGCTGCTGGCCCTCGGCCCCGCCCTGCACGCGGTCGCCTTTGCCAGCTGGATCCTGGTCCCGAACTACCTCGGCTTCGCCCTCGGTTTCGTGCTCTGGGGAGCCGGCTCGGCGCTGATCTCCGGCACGCTCGAGGCGTTCGTGTACGACGAGCTGGCCGCCGTCGGCGCCACCCGGTCCTACGCCGCCTTGATGGGCTACGCCGGATCGGCGGCCACGGTAGGCATCCTGATCGCCACGTTCCTGGCCGCGCCGCTGTTCGCCCTCGGCGGCTACCCGCTGGTCGCCTGGTCCAGCGTCGCGGTGGCCATGGCGCAGGGACTGCTCGCGCGCAGCCTGCCGGCGGCCCCGCCGGTGGCCGAGGCCGACGAGCTGGAAGCTCCCGACGAACTGGCCGGCGCGTCCATCGCGGCCCGATACGTCGCGATGCTGCGGGCCGGCCTGCGCGAGGTCACCCGGGCCACGGTGGTCCGGCATGCAGTCCTCATCACGGCGTTCATCTACGGCCTGAACACCCACGACGAGTACTTCGCGCTGGTCGCCGAGGAGAAGGGCGCGGCCGTCACGGTGATCGCCCTGCTGGTCGGCATCACGTCGGTCGGTGAGGCGATCGGAACGGCGCTGGCCGGCCGCGCGGGCGGAATGCGCAACGCCACCATGGCCGCGCTGCTAGTCCTCGCCGCCGCGCTGTTCGCCGCCGGGTCGGCGCTCGGCGGAGTGCTCGGCTTCCTCGGGCTCGCGGTGGCCAGCGGGATCCACAACAACCTCATCGTGGTCAACGAGGCCCGGCTGCAGGACACGATAGAGGGACCGGCCCGCGCCACCGTGACCTCGGTGAACGGCCTGCTCACCGAGCTGGTCGCGATCGGGACGTTCGTCGTGTACGCCGCCGGCTCGACGGCCTTCTCGGTGGCCACGCTGGTCGCCCTGATGGGCCTCCCGCTCGTCGTGGCCGCCCTGCTCGTGCCGCGCTGGACCCCGCCGCCGGAGGGGACACGAGACCCGCTGGACTAGTCGAACCGTTCACCTGCAACAGCGCTGCGCAGCGGCGGCGAAATGACGACAACGGATGCACCTACGGCCTTGTTCGACCGTAACCGCATCCGTTGATTGCAGATTCGGGGTCTGCGGCCCTTCCGCAGGGCGGGTTCGCCGAGTACGCCGTCGTCCCGCAGGCCGTGCTACGCGTGGACGGGCTCAATCGCATCCCCGACGGCGTCGGTTTCGACGAGGCCTCGGTGGCCGAGCCGCTGGCCTGCGTGATCAACGGCCAGGAACTGGCCCGGGTCGGGGCCGGGGACGACGTGGTAGTGATCGGGGCGGGGCCGATCGGCTGCCTGCACGTCCGGGTGGCGCGCGCGTACGGCGCGGCCCGAGTCTTCCTTGTCGAGCTGAACCGCGCGGCTGGACCTGTCGGCCCGCGCGGTCCAGCCCGACGCCGCGATCTGCGCCGCCGAGACCGATCCGGTGCAGGCCGTCCTGGACCTCACCGGCGGCCGCGGCGCCGACGTCGTCATCACCGCGGCGGCCTCCGGGGCGGCGCAGGAACAGGCAGTGCGGATGGCGGCGCGGCGCGGGCGGATCAGCCTGTTCGGCGGGCTGCCCAAGGACAAGCCGACGATCACGCTGGACGCCAACCTCGTGCACTACCGCGAGCTGCTCGTGGCAGCTGGGCTCGGGCGGGCCGGCGGCCGACTGGCAAGGAGCCATCGGCGAGGCCCGCGTGTTCCCGGTGGCCCTGGACAACGCGGACGTCGTTGACGTCTGCAGCAGCAAGGAGCGGCCGCCGGCGACCGGCTAGCCTCCCGGCTGTGAGCCACGGGCTGCGGGAGGTGTTCGCGACCCGGTACGTGCTGCCGCTCCGGGAGGGTGGTTCGCTGCCCGGCCTGGTCGAGGCCGACGACCTCGGCACGTACGTCGTGAAGTTCCACGGCGCCGGGCAGGGCCGCAAGGCGCTCGTGGCCGAGGTCATCGCCGGCGAGCTGGCCCGCGAGCTGGGCCTGCCCGTCCCCGAGCTGGTGGTCGTCCGGCTGGAGCCCACGATGGCCAACGCCGAACCCGACGAGGAAGTGCAGGACCTGCTCAAGGCCAGCCCCGGGCTCAACCTCGGCGTGGACTACCTGCCCGGCTCGCTCGGCATCGAGCGGCCGGACGGTTTCGACGCCGAGTTCGCCGCCCGCGTCCTGTGGTTCGACGCCTTCGTGCAGAACGTCGACCGCTCCTGGCGCAACCCTAACCTGCTGCGCTGGCACGGGAAGCCCTGGCTGATCGACCACGGCGCGGCGCTGTACTTCCACCACGACTGGCCGGCCGCAGACTCGGCCGCGCAGCGGCCCTACCGGATGGCGGCCGAGCACATCCTGCTCGGCGTGGCCGCGCCGCTGGGGCCGGTGCACGAGGCGCTGGCGCCGCGCATCGATGAGGCGCTGCTGGGCTCGGTCACCGGCCGTGTCCCAGACCGCTGGCTCAGCGACGAGCCGGGGTTCGCCGACGCCGACGCCGTACGCCGGGCGTACGCCGAAGTGCTAGTGACCCGGGCCGCGCAACCGAACGGCTGGCTCGACGCGGTGGAGGTGGCTCGTGTCGGCTCCCACTAGACGGCCCTACGAGTGGACCGTGCTCCGCGCCGTCCCGCGGG
>JACCSC010000058.1 GCA_013813215.1 Geodermatophilaceae bacterium
GGCAGGTAGTGCGAGCGGACCAGCACGTTGACCGCGTCGATCTGGACCGCGCCGAGTCGCCGCAACATCGCGGTCAGCTGAGCAGCCCCCACCCGTGCCGGCCGCGGGCCGAACCCCTGCGCGGCAACCGCACACCGCCGAACATCAGGTGAGGAGAGCGGATCGGGACGCGGCACCTGCCGAGCTAACACCGTTCCCGGGGCCGAACGGGTCAACGACCCCGGACGGCAACGGGGAAACGAGGCCCTGCACAGCGGAACCACAGTCTTGGTCGCGCGGCCGGGTGGGCCGCACGTGACACGGTCCGGTGGATCCACGTACGACGAGTTGCGCGGAGAACAGCAACTCGTGCCGCGGTTGCTGCCCGCCGCTCATCTCGTCCATGAGCGCCTCGACCGCCTGCCGGCTGATGCCGCTCACGTCCTGCTGGACCGTCGTCAGCGGGGGGTCGGTGAAGCTGAGCATCGGCGAGTCGTCGTACCCGATCACCGACACGTCGTCGGGGACCTCCAGCCCGTGGCCGCGCACGGCCCGGATGGCGCCCAGCGCCATGAGGTCGCTGCCGCACACCACGGCGGTGACGTCGCGGTCGAGCAGCACCTGCATGGCCGCGTTGCCGCCCTCGCCGGAGAACACCGAGTTGACCACCAACTCAGTGCCCGGCATCTGGGCCAGGTCCCGGGTGCCGAGTTCGTAGCCGGCGATCTTGCGTCTGGTCGTGCTGTAGCGGGACGGGCCCATCACCGCGCCGATCCGGACGTGCCCCAGGTCGATCAGGTGGTCCACTGCCATCCGCGTGACGTCGACGTCGTCGACGGACAGGAACGGCGCGTCCAGGTCGGGCAGCCAGCCGTTGATGCAGACCAGCGGGATGCCCATGGCTCGCAGGTCGTGGTACCGGCCGTGGTCCACCTCGGTGTTCGCGTGCCGGCCACAGATGAAGATGAGGCCGTCGACCCCGCGCTCGAGCAGGACGTCGATGTACTCGTTCTCCAGCACCGCCGGCGTCGTGGAGCAGAGCACGGGGGTGTAGCCGCGCGCGGCGAGGGCACCCTCGATGGTCTGCACGTACATCGGGAACACCGTCCTTTCGGACCCCGCACTCGGGTCAAGCCCGGCGACGACATCGAGGTCGCAATCGACACCCGGCAGGTGCACTTCTTCGACCCGGAGACCTCGCAGGCGATCCGCACCTGACTGCTGGCCGTCTCCGGTACGGGAGGATGCGGGCATGCCCGACGTACGGATCCCCAGCGGCGATGTCCAGCTCGACGCCTACCTCGCCGTACCCGACGGTGCCGGCCCGTGGCCGGGGATCGTCGTCATCCACGACATCCTCGGTTTCCGGGGTGACGTGCGCGACCAGGCCGACCGACTGGCCGGGCACGGGTACGTCGTCGCCGCGCCGCGGCTGTACTCGCGGGGCAACAAGCCGGGCTGCCTGATCGCGACGATCAAGGCGGCCGTGTCCGGGGCGGGACCGGCCTTCGCCGATCTGGACGCCACCCGGGCCTGGCTGGCCGCGCGGGCGGACTGCACCGGCCGCGTTGGCATCCTGGGTTTCTGCATCGGCGGTGACTTCGCTCTGCTCTGCGCACCGCGCTACGACTTCGCCGCGGCATCGGTGAACTACGGCTCCGTACCCAAGGACCCCGAAACCGCGTTGGCCGGCTCGTGTCCGGTGGTCGGCAGCTGGGGGGCCCACGACCGGCGGCTGCGCGGCTCGGCGGATCGGGCGCAGGCCGCACTGGACGCCCTCGGCGTGCCCAACGACGTCAAGGAGTACCCGACGGTCGGGCACAGCTTCCTCAACGACCTGCCGGTCGCCTTCCAGGGGCGGTACAACCCGTTGGCCCTGGCCATGTCGGTGCAGCACCGCGAGCCGGCCGCCGTGGAGGACGCCTGGCGGCGGATCTTCGCTTTCTTCGACGAGCACGTCGGCCGCCCCGCGTCGTGATCACGGGGTTTCGCCGGTCAGGACCGGCTCGATCCCATGATCACCAGCGCAGCGGTACGCCGTTCACCGCCGATCGCGCGCCTGCCCCGCTCGGCCAACCCGGCGCCGCGGTCGACCAGCGCCCACCAGGTCACGTTGGCCAGCGCCTCCACCACGATCGCGGCGCTCATCTTGCTCTGGCCGCGGGTCCGCTCGCGGAACGTGATCGGTACTTCCCGGACCCGGAAGCCGGCCTGCACCGTCCGGAACGCCAGGTCGACCTGGAAGCAGTAGCCCGCCGAGGACACGCCCTCCAACGACAGCGTGCGTAGCACCTCGGCCCGGAAGGCCCGGAAGCCACCGGTGGCGTCGCGCACCGGCAGTCGCAGCACCAGGCGGGTGTAGAGGTTGCCGCCCCGAGACAGGGCCCGGCGCCAGGTCGGCCAGTCCACCACCAGCCCCCCGTCCACCCACCGCGAACCGAGCGCAAGGTCGGCGTCGGACAGCTGCTCGACCAGGCGCGGCAGCTCACGGGGATCGTGCGAGCCGTCGGCATCCATCTCGACGACCACGTCGTACCCC
>JACCSC010000061.1 GCA_013813215.1 Geodermatophilaceae bacterium
CGCAGGTAGGGTTCAGAGCGCCGGCGCACCCGCCGGGCCTGCGGTGTCCGACGGGCGGGAAGGCGAGCGGTGAGCCATCAGATCAGCGGTCTGTCGGTCGCGTTCCGGGCGACGGGTTCGTCCTTCAGCGATTTCCTGGCCGACGCCGCGCCGGACCTGTTGCCGGGCCGGCGCGCACTGCCGCCGACGATGGCCACCGACCTGGCGCCGACCGCCACGACCATCGTCGCGGCGTCGTACGCCGGTGGCGTCGTGATGGGTGGCGACCGGCGCGCCACGATGGGCAACTACATCGCCCAGCGCGACATCCAGAAGGTCTACGCCAGCGACGCGTTCTCCGTCGTCGGCATCGCCGGCAGCGCCGGAATCGCCATCGAGATGGTCCGCCTGTTCAGCGTCGAGCTCGAGCACTACGAGAAGATCGAGGGAACCTCGCTGTCGCTGGACGGCAAGGCCAACCGGCTGGCCACGATGATCCGCGGCAACCTGGGCGCGGCCATGCAGGGGCTGGCCGTCGTACCGCTGTTCGCGGGCGTGGATCCGGAGTCGGCCGACCCCACGCGCCCGGGCCGGATCTTCAGCTACGACGTCACCGGCGGGGTCTACGAGGAGTACGGCTTCCACGCCATCGGTTCCGGCTCGGTCTTCGCCAAGGGTGCGCTGAAGAAGGTGTGGGCTCCCGACCGCGACCGCGCGGCCACCGTCCGCGCCATTGTCGAGTCGCTGTACGACGCCGCGGAGGACGACTCCGCCACCGGCGGTCCGGACCTGGTCCGCCGGCTGTTCCCGATCCTGTACGACGTCACCGCTGCCGGCGCCGAGCGGGTTCCCGACGCCGAGGTGGTCCAGGCCGCCGAGACGGTGATCGCCGAGCGCACCGTCGCGCCCCGCATCGACTGACCGACCCACCCCGCGCGACCCGTTCAGGAGGACCGTCCCGCCGTGACGATGCCGTACTACGCCTCGGTCGAGCAGATCATGCGCGACCGGTCCGAGCTGGCCCGCAAGGGCATCGCCCGCGGCCGTAGCGTCGCGGTGCTCAGCTACGCCGGCGGCGTGCTGTTCATGGCCGAGACCTCCTCGACCGCACTGCGCAAGGTGAGTGAGATCTACGACCGGATCGGCTTCGCCGCCGTCGGGCGCTACAGCGAGTTCGACAACCTGCGCACCGCGGGCATCCGGTTGGCTGACATGCGGGGCTACTCCTACGACCGCCGCGACGTCAGCGGCCGGCAGCTGGCCAACTCCTATGCCCACGCGCTGAACTCGATCTTCACCGAGCAGCAGAAGCCGTTCGAGGTGGAGATCTGCGTCGCCGAGGTCGGGACAACCCAGGAGGCCGACCAGCTGTACCGCATCACCTACGACGGCACGATCGTCCCGGAGCCGAACTTCCTGGTGATGGGCGGCCAGGCCGAGGCGATGACGCAGACCCTGCGCGAGCTGTACCGACCCGGCCCGAGCCTCGAGGACGCGCTGGCGCTCGGGGTGCGCGTGCTCGGCTCGATAGGTGGGGCGAACGGCGCGCCGCGCGAGATCCCGGCCGATCAGCTCGAGGTCGCCGTACTGGACCGGACGCGGCTGCAGCGTGCCTTCCGGCGGATCCCGACCGCCGCGGTCACCGATCTGCTGCCGCGCCCGCCGGCGGCAGCGGCGACCCCGGACGAGCCGGCCACCGCAGAGGAGCCGATCGCGGACGCCGTCGAGCTGCCGACGGCGGTGCCGGACGTCGCCGTACCGCCGCCGGATCCCAGCCCCGGCACCCCGCCGGCCATGCCGCACACCGAAGCCGAGACGACGGTGGCCGAGCCGGAAGAGGCAAGGACGACAGAGGCCGACACGACGGCGGACGAGCCGGCCGAGGTCGAGACCACCGACGCCCCCGCGAGCGAGTCCGGCCCCGAGAAACCGTCCACCGCCTAGGCTCGCGGGCATGGATCGGCGGATCTTCGGGCTGGAGACGGAGTACGGCGTCACCTGCACGTTCCGCGGTCAGCGCCGGCTGTCGCCCGATGAGGTGGCCCGCTACCTGTTCCGCCGGGTGGTCAGTTGGGGCCGCTCGTCCAACGTCTTCCTGCGCAACGGCGCGCGGCTCTACCTCGACGTGGGTTCGCACCCTGAATACGCGACCCCGGAATGCGACGACGTCGTCGATCTCGTCACGCACGACAAGGCGGGGGAGCGGATCCTCGAGGGTCTGCTCGTCGACGCCGAACAGCGGCTGCACGACGAGGGCGTCACCGGCGACATCTACCTGTTCAAGAACAACACCGACTCCGCCGGCAACTCCTACGGCTGTCACGAGAACTACCTGGTCAGCCGGCACGGGGAGTTCGGGCGGCTGGCCGACATCCTGATCCCGTTCCTGGTCAGCCGGCAGATCATCGCCGGGGCAGGCAAGGTGCTGCAGACCCCACGCGGGGCCATCTTCTGTGTCAGCCAACGTGCCGAGCACATCTGGGAGGGCGTCAGCTCGGCCACCACCCGGTCCCGCCCGATCATCAACACCCGCGACGAGCCGCACGCCGATGCCGAGCGGTACCGCCGGTTGCACGTGATCGTCGGCGACTCGAACATGAACGAGGTCACCACCCTGCTCAAGGTGACCACCGCCGACGTCGTGCTGCAGATGATCGAGGCCGGCGTCGTGCTGCGGGACATGACCCTGGAGAACCCGATCCGGGCGATCCGGGAGATCTCCCATGACATGACCGGGCGCAAGCGGGTGAAGCTGGCCAGTGGCCGCGAGCTGTCGGCCCTGGAGATCCAGTCGGAGTACCACTCGCGCTGCCAGGACTTCGTCGAGCGCGAGGGGCTCAACGCGACGTATCGCCGGATGATGGAGCTGTGGGGGCGCACGCTCAAGGCCGTCGACACCGGGGACCTCGGGCTGATCGACCGGGAGATCGACTGGGCGACGAAGTACCAGCTGATCGAGCGTTACCGGGGCAAGCACGGCCTGTCGCTGTCCAGCGCCCGGGTCGCGCAACTCGATCTGGCCTACCACGACGTCCACCGCGACCGCGGCCTGTACTTCCTGTTGGAGCGCAAGGGGATGGTCGAGCGGGTCGTGCGCGACCTGGAGGTCTTCGAGGCCAAGAACGTCCCGCCGCGGACCACCCGGGCTCGGCTGCGCGGGGAGTTCATCCGCCGGGCGCAGGAGCGGCGGCGGGACTTCACCGTGGACTGGGTGCACTTGAAGCTCAACGACCAGGCGCAGCGCACCGTGCTGTGCAAGGACCCGTTCCGCTCGGTCGACGAGCGGGTGGAGAAGCTGATCGCCTCGATGTGAGCGGCACCTGGCCGTGATCTCGGGATGATGCCGGCCCCCGCGTGATGATCTCGGGGTTCTGCCGGTCAGGGCCGGTCGGATCCCGAGATCATCGCGGCGTGAGGGCAGCGGCGTAGCGGCCGGCGGCGGCCGCGGCCAGGAAGTAGGCGTAGTCGTCGTCCAGGCCGCGGCCCATGGTCGAAAGGGCAACCGGCGACGTACGCAGGGCCGCACCAAGGCCGTCCGTCGGCACCTCCACGACGCGGTTGCGCTCGGGTTGGCCGGCCAGATCCGAGGCGATGCGCGCGGCCAGGGCGGGGTCCAGGCCGGCCGGTACGACGAGGTCCA
>JACCSC010000068.1 GCA_013813215.1 Geodermatophilaceae bacterium
CCTCGGGTGGCGCGGGGACGATCGAGCACTTCGCCGCCGCCGTACGGGCCGGGGCCGACGCCGTACTCGCGGCCAGCGTCTTCCACTACGGCGCGATCCGCATCGCCGACGCCAAGGCCCACCTCGCTGCAGCCGGCATCGTCGTCCGCCGCTGATTAATAAGGTTAGCCAGGCTAATGAGTGCTGGTAGATTGGAAGACCTGCCCCGCTCACCTGGTTGGAGTCGCTGTGTCACGTCCGTCGTCGCTTCGCGATCCCGTTCTGCGGCGCGGCATCCGGCTGCTCGGCCGGGCGATCAGCGAGCAGCGCGGGATCTTCTCCCTTGCGCTCGCGGCCAGCGCCCTGTTCGGCGGGATGACGGTCGCCAACGCCTTTGTGCTCGGCGAGATCACCGGCCGGGTCGTCTTCCCGGCGCTGGAGCGGGGCGACGTCACTACCGGTGCCCTCGTGGGCGCGGCCCTGGCCATCCTGGCGGTGGCCGGGCTGAAGATCATCGGCATCCTCGGACGGCGGATCGGCGCCGGGATCATGCAGTACCGGCTACAGGCGGCGTACCGCCGCAAGGTGTCCCGGCAGTACCTCCGGCTCCCGATGTCCTGGCACCATGCGCACCCGACGGGGCAGCTGCTGTCCAACGCCAACAGCGACGTGGAGAGCGCCTGGTACCCGATCGCGCCGCTGCCCTTCGCCTGCGGTGCGGCGTTCATGCTCGTCATCACCGGCGCCGCCCTGGTCGCCATCGACCCGGTGCTGGCGCTGATCGGCGTCGTGGTGTTCCCCGCCGTGTTCGCGGTGAACTTCTTCTACAGCCGGGTGATGGCGCCCAAGGTGAGCCGCGCCCAGCAGCTTCGGGCCGAGGTCAGCGGGATCGCGCACGAGAGCTTCGACGGCGCGCTCGTGGTCAAGACCCTCGGTCGCGAGCAGGCCGAGACCGACCGGTTCGGGGCGCGCGCCACGGAGCTGCGGGACAGCCTGATCGCGGTCGGGCGGGTGCGCGGAACCTTCGATCCGATGATGGAGGCGCTGCCGGCGCTGGGCACGCTCGCCGTCCTGTTGATCGGGAGCACCCGCGTGCAGGCCGGCGCCATGTCCGCCGGCGAACTCGTCTCGGTCGCCTACCTGTTCACCGTGCTGGCGCTGCCGATCCGCGCCATCGGCTGGGTCCTGGGCGACCTGCCGCGCGCGGTGGCGGGCTGGGACCGCGTCCACGCGGTGCTCTCGGCGACCGGGGAACAGCGCCACGGCGACGGCCGACTGGCGACGGGTTCCGGCCCGGCCCGGCTCGGGACGCAGCAGATGACCTACGCCTACGACGACGCCGATCGGCCGGCGTTGACGGACATCACCCTCGACGTGGCGCCCGGTCGCACGATCGCGGTGGTCGGCCCCACCGGATCGGGAAAGTCGACCCTAGTGAACCTGCTGGTCCGCCTCGTCGACCCCACCTCGGGCCAGGTCCTGCTCGACGGCATCGACGTCGCCGGGCTGCGGGAGGGCGAACTGGCCGGCGCGGCCAGCGTCGTGGCGCAGGCGACGTTCCTGTTCGACGACACGGTGCGCAACAACGTCGCCCTGGGCGACGAACACGATCCGGTGTACGACGACGCCGAAGTCTGGCGGGCGCTGGGCCTGGCCCAAGCCGACCGGTTCGTCCGTGCCCTGCCGCAGGGTCTGGACACCCGGATCGGGGAGCGCGGAAACTCGCTGTCCGGCGGTCAGCGGCAGCGCCTCGCGCTGGCTCGCGCCCTGGTCCGCCAGCCGCGCCTGCTGCTGCTCGACGACGCGACGAGCAGCGTCGATCCCACCGTGGAGGCGGCGATCCTCGGGGGGCTGCGTGACGCCGACCTGGCCGCGACGGTGCTCGTGGTGGCCTACCGCCGCGCGACGATCATGCTGGCCGACGAGATCGTGTACGTCGAGCACGGCCGCATCCTGTCCCGCGGCACCCACGAGGAGCTCATCCTCGCTGCCCCCGGCTACGCCCGGCTGGTCCGCGCCTATGCCGATGCCGCCGCCGAGCGGGCCCGGGACGCTGAGGACGAGGACGAGGAGGGGGCCGCGTGACCACGGTCATCCCCGAGAAGACCAGCGGCGTGCTCCAGGCCGAGGCCGAGCCCGCCGGTGCCCTGCGGACCCTGCTGCGCGGCGCCCGGATGGTGCCGGAGTTCCGGGCCGGGATCGGGGTCACCCTGCTGCTCGCCCTGCTCGCGACCGGGGGACGGGTAGTCGTTCCGATCGCCGTCCAGCAGACCATCGACCGTGGCCTGCTGGCCGACGGTGGTCCCGACGTCGGACTCGTGCGTACCACCGTGGCGCTGTGCCTGGCCGCGATCGTCCTGACGGCGATGTCGGCGTACGCGATGAACGTCCGGCTCTTCCGCACGACGGAGAATGCGCTTGCCTCCCTCCGGGTCCGCGCGTTCCGGCACGTGCACGACCTGTCGATGCTGCACCAGCAGTCCGAGCGGCGCGGGTCGCTCGTGTCGCGGGTCACCAGCGACGTCGACCAGCTGTCCATGTTCATGCAGTGGGGCGGCATCCTCGGCGTGGTCAGCCTGTTCCAGCTGGTCCTGGCCAGCGTCCTGATGGCGGTCTACAGCTGGCCCCTGACCCTGCTGGTCTACCTGTGCTTCGTCCCCATGGTGCTGTCCATGCGCTTCTTCCAGCGTCGGTTGGCCTCGACGTACGGCCAGGTGCGCGAGCGGGTCGGCGACATGCTCGGGGCGATCTCGGAGTCCGTCGTGGGCGCGCAGACCGTGCGCGCGTACGGCATCTCGGGGCGTACGGCGCGGCGCATCGACGGCGCGATCGACCGGCACTACCGCACCGCGGTCCGCGCCCAGAAGCAGAGCGCGCTGTTCTTCGGCACCGGCGAGCTCGTGGCCGCGCTGGCCAACGCCGCGGTGATCGTGGTCGGTGTCCTGCTCGGGCTGGCCGGGGGGCTGAGCCCGGGGACGCTCGTCGCGTTCCTGTTCCTGGTCACGTTGTTCATCGGGCCGGTGCAGATCGCCACCGAGGTGCTCAACGAGGCGCAGAACGCGCTGGCCAGCTTCCGCCGGGTGCTCGCCGTGTTGGACACCGAGCCGGACGTGGCCGACCCGGGCCAGGACGGTCGGAGCTTGCCGGCCGGTCCGCTCGGCGTCCGGTTCGACCACGTGCACTTCGCCTACCCGGGCGGGCCGGAGGTGCTCACCGACGTCGACCTGTCGATCGCTCCCCGCCGCCGGGTCGCGGTCGTCGGCGAGACCGGCTCCGGCAAGACGACCTTCGCCAAGCTGCTGACCCGGCTGATGGACCCGACCGGGGGGCGGGTGCTGCTGGGCGGCGTACCGCTGGACCAGGTCCGCTTCGACTCGCTGCGCGAGCGGGTGGTGATGGTGCCGCAGGACGGGTTCCTCTTCGACACGACCATCGCGGACAACGTCCGTTACGGTCGGCCCTCCGTGAGCGACGGGGAAGTCGAGGCGGCGTTCGACGCCCTGGAGCTGACCGACTGGGTCGCCGGGATGCCACGCGGTATCCACACCGCGGTGGGTGAGCGTGGCGAGTCGCTGTCGGTGGGCGAGCGCCAGCTCGTGGCCGTGGCCCGCGCGTACGTCGCCGATCCCGACCTGCTCGTGCTCGACGAGGCGACCTCCGCGGTCGACCCGGCGACCGAGGTGCGACTTACCCGGGCGCTGGACTCGCTGACCCGGGGCCGGACGACGCTGACCATCGCGCACCGGCTGGCCACCGCCGAGGCGGCCGACGAGGTGATCGTCGTCGACGCCGGACGTGTCGTGCAGCGCGGCTCGCACCGCGACCTGGTCGGCGTACCGGGCCCGTACGCGCGGCTGCACGCGAGCTGGGCGTCCCAGCAACGGCGCTGAGGCGGGTGTGCGTGCTCTAGCCTGTGCGCACGTCCAGGTTGGCAAAGGAGATTTGATGTCGCAGCCGCCCAGCTCCTGGGACCCGAACGCTGGGCAGCAGGACTACTCGCAGGGTCAGTACGGCGGCAGCGGTGGGTACGGGCAGCAGCCGTCGTACAGCCCGCCGCCGCAGTACGGCGGCTACCCGCCGGCGGAGACCCAGCAGCAGTACGGGCAGCAGCCCTACGGGTACGGCCAGCCCGCGTACCCCCCGCAGTACGGGACGCCGTACGGCGCATCGAGCGGTCCGCAGCGACCGGGTGCTGCCCTGGCCGCGGCGGTGCTGAGCTATATCCAGGCCGGGATCGTGCTCATCTGCTCCTTCTTCGTGCTCGCGGCGGGTACGGAGGTGACCGAACTCCTGCTCATCGGCATCGTGCAGCTCGTCTCGGTCGGGCTGCTGATCTTCGGCGCGGTCCAGATCACCAGCGGGAGCGGGCGGAACATGATGATCGCCGCCTGTGTGCTGCAACTCCTCCTCGTCCTCTACTACCTGATCCGCATCGCGTCCCTCGACGAACTCGACGCCGCCGACACCGACGGCGCCGTCGTCATCCCGCTGTTCTTCGCCGTGATGCCCGCGGTGGCGCTGGCCCTGGTGTTCAACCGGATGGTCTCGCAGTTCATCGCGGCCAAGAGCGGGCAGCCCTCGGGCGGTAACCAGCAGCAATGGGGACAGTAGGCCTGGATCCGGCGGTTGCGGCCCGGCTCAAGCACGATCCCGCCGGCCTCGTGCCGGCGATCGCCCAGCAGTGGGACACCGGCGAGGTGCTCATGCTCGGCTGGATGGACGACGAGGCGCTGCACCGCACGCTGACCACCGGCCGGGTCACCTACTTCTCGCGCAGCCGCCAGGAGTACTGGGTCAAGGGTGAGACGTCGGGGCACCGGCAGTGGGTCAGGTCGGTGCGGTTGGACTGCGACGGGGATGCGCTGCTCGTCGCCGTCGACCAGGAGGGCCCGGCGTGCCACACCGGCACCCGCAGCTGCTTCGACGCCGGATCCCTGTGAACTTCGGGGTCGACGCGCCGTCGCCGGCGGAGTTCCGCACCCTTGCGGCCAGCCACCCCGTCGTCCCGGTCACGAGACGGCTGCTGGCCGACGGGCTGACCCCCGTTGGCGTCTATCGCGCGCTGGCCGGTGGACCGGGCAGCTTCCTGCTGGAGTCAGCCGAACAGGGCCGCTCGTGGTCGCGGTACTCCTTCGTCGGCGTTCGCTGCCCGGCGATGCTCACCGAAGTCGACGGCCGCGCCGTCTGGGTCGGCCCGGCCCCGGTCGAGGGCACGCCGGAGGAGCCGCTGGAGGCATTGCGGCACACCGTCGAGGCGCTGCGCTCGCCGCGGCTGCCCGGCCTGCCGCCGCTGACCGGCGGGCTGGTGGGCTATCTCGCCTACGACGCCGTACGCCGCCTCGAGCGGCTGCCCGAGCTCGCAATGGACGAACTCGGCGTACCGGATCTGGCCATGCTGCTCGCCACCGACCTGGCCGTGCTCGACCACGCGGACGGCTCGCTGTTGCTCGTGGCCAACGTCCTGCCCGGTGAGAAGGCCGACCGGGCCGCGGCGTACGCCGACGCCGTCGCGCGGCTGGACGCGATGAGTGCGCGGCTGGCCGAGCCCGTTCCCGCCACCGTGGCCACCCTGCGTCAGACACAGCCCGAGGCCACCTCGCGGACGCCGGAGGGCGGCTACGCCGAAGCCGTACGGCGAGCCAAGCAGGAGATCAGGGCCGGCGAGGCGTTCCAGGTGGTGCTGTCGCAGCGGTTCGAGATGCGCCCGGCCGGCGATCCGCTCGATGTCTACCGGGTGCTGCGCGCGACCAACCCCAGCCCGTACATGTACCTGCTGCGCTTCACCGACGGTATCGATGTCGTGGGCTCCTCACCGGAGGCGCTGGTCACGGTGACTGCGGGCCGGGCGCTCATGCACCCGATCGCCGGTACCCGATGGCGGGGCGCGACACCCGAGGAGGACCAGCGGCTGGCCGCCGACCTGCTGGCCGACACCAAGGAGCGCGCCGAGCACCTGATGCTGGTGGACCTGGGACGCAACGACCTCGGCCGGGTCTGCGCGCCCGGCACGGTCGATGTCGTCGACTTCATGGGCATCGAGCGGTACAGCCACGTCATGCACATCGTCTCGACCGTCGTCGGTCAGGTTGCGGACGGGCACAACGCCTTCGACGTGCTCACCGCGACGTTCCCGGCCGGGACCCTGTCCGGCGCCCCGAAGCCGCGCGCGATGGAGATCATCGAGGAACTCGAGCCGGTACGCCGGGGGCTGTACGGCGGCACCGTCGGCTACCTCGACTTCGCCGGCGACCTCGACATGGCTATCGCGATCCGCACCGCGCTCATTCGCGACGGTGTGGCCTACGTGCAGGCCGGCGCGGGCATCGTCGTCGACAGCGATCCGGACGCCGAGGAGCGGGAGAGCCGGGACAAGGCCCGGGCGGTCCTGCAGGCGATCGCCACTGCCGCCACGATGACGCCGGTCGGCGTGCGTCCGGTCAGCGGCGCGAGCTGGTGAGCCCGCGGCGGGAACTCGCCGTGTCGGTGCTGCTCGCGGCGGCGGCCGGCGCGCTGGGCCTGCTCGCCGGCAGTCGCCCGTGGTTCGACCTGACCGTCGTCCGCGACTTCCCGCTGCCCCCGGCCGAGGCGACGGTGACCGGCGGCACGGTCAGCCCGGTCGTCCCCGGCCTGGCCCTGGTCGTCCTGGCCGCGGCAGCCGGGTTGCTGGCCACCCGACGGTGGGGCCGTGTCGTGATCGGGCTGGCGGTCCTGGCCGCCGGGGTCGGGATGCTGGCTGCCACTGCGCCCTGGCTGGGCGACGTCTCCGGTACCCGGCTGCAGGGGCTGGCCGTAGCCGTCGGCCTGCCCCCGGGCGCCGTGGGTGACACTCGGAGGGACGGGCTGCTGCTCGCCCTGGCCGCCGCCGCTCTCGCCGTACTCACCGGGGCGCTGACCGCTCTGCGGTCCCGACGCTGGCCGGCGCTGGGTGCCCGCTACGACGCCCCGGGTGCCTCCGGCCGCGAAGGGCCGGCGGCGCGTCCGGTCACGACCGCCGGATCGGACCGAGAAGTCTGGGACGCCCTGGATCGCGGCGAGGATCCGACGGACGCCCGCTGAACGTCGGCCGCGGTTTGCCCAGCCACTGCAGGGGCTGGCGAAGGCGCTGGCTACAGTGATCTGAGTCATCGGTCATCCACCGAGGGGGACATCCGCCAGTGAGTGTGCTGGAGCAGATCCTCGCCGGGGTACGCGAGGACCTGGCCGCACGTGAGGCCTCCGTCCCGTTCGCCGCGTTGAAGAAGCGGGCCGCTGCCTGCACCTCGCCGCGCGACGTCATGGCCATCCTGCGCGAACCCGGTGTCGGGGTGATCGCCGAGGTCAAGCGGGCCAGTCCCTCCGCCGGTTCGCTGGCGGCTATCCCGGATCCGGCCAAGCTGGCCTGCGAGTACGCCGCGGGTGGCGCCCGGATGATCAGCGTGCTCACCGAGTCACGGCGCTTCGGCGGGTCGCTGACCGATCTGGCCGCGGTCCGCAGCGCGGTCGACATCCCGCTGCTGCGCAAGGACTTCGTGGTCAGCTCCTACCAGGTGCACGAGGCCAGGGCGTACGGCGCCGACGCCTGCCTGCTCATCGTGGCGGCGCTGGAGCAGAACGCGTTGGTCGGCCTGCTGGAGCGGGTCGAGTCGCTCGGCATGACCGCGCTGGTCGAGGTGCACACCGAGGCCGAAGCCGATCGCGCGCTGTCCGCCGGCGCCCGGCTGATCGGGGTCAACGCGCGCAACCTGGCCACCCTCGAGGTGGACCGCGGCAACTTCGAGCGGATCGCTCCCGGCCTGCCGTCGGGGGTGATCAAGGTGGCCGAGTCCGGGGTCCGCGGCCCGCACGACCTCATCTCCTACGCCGGGGCCGGCGCGGACGCCGTACTGGTCGGTGAGGGGCTGGTGCGGGCGCACAGCCCCCGACACGCAGTGGCCGAACTGGTCACCGCCGGCGCCCACCCGGCCACTCCCCGCCCCTCCCGGTGACCCTGGACCACGATCTTCCCGACGCCCACGGCCACTTCGGTGTCTACGGCGGGCGCTTCGTCCCCGAGGCCCTCAGCGCGGCACTGGACGAACTGGAGCAGGCCTACCGGGCCGCCCAGGCCGACCCGGCCTTCCGGGCCGAACTGGCCGGTCTGCACAAGAGCTATACCGGCCGCCCGTCGCCGCTGACCGACGCGACCCGGCTGTCCGCCCACGCCGGCGGCGCCCGGATCCTGCTCAAGCGGGAGGACCTCAACCACACCGGCTCGCACAAGATCAACAACGTGCTCGGCCAGGCCCTGCTCACCCGGCGGATGGGCAAGCCGCGGGTCATCGCCGAGACCGGCGCGGGCCAGCACGGCGTAGCCACCGCGACCGCCGCCGCGCTGCTCGGACTGGAGTGCTGCGTATACATGGGCGAGGAGGACACCGTCCGACAGGCGCTCAACGTCGCCCGGATGCGACTGCTCGGCGCTGAGGTGGTTCCCGTGTCGACCGGCTCTCGCACCTTGAAGGACGCCATCAACGAGGCCATGCGGGACTGGGTGGCCAGCGTCGAGACGACGCACTACCTGCTCGGCACGGTGGCCGGGCCGCACCCGTTCCCGGTCATGGTGCGCGACTTCCATGCGGTGATCGGCCAGGAGACCAGAGCCCAGGTGCTGGAGCTGACCGGCCGGCTGCCGGACGCCGTCGCCGCCTGCGTGGGCGGCGGGTCCAACGCGATCGGCATCTTCCACGAGTTCATCGGCGAGCCGAGCGTCGCCCTGCACGGTTACGAGGCGGCCGGCGACGGCGTCGAGACCGGCCGGCACGCGGCCACGCTGTACGCCGGGTCGCCGGGGGTCCTGCACGGCACCCGCTCCTACCTGCTGCAGGATGCCGACGGGCAGACCGCGCAGACGCACTCGATCTCGGCCGGGCTGGACTATCCCGGGGTCGGGCCCGAGCACGCCTGGCTCAAGGACAACGGGCGGGCGGCGTACCGCGGGATCACCGACACCGAGGCGATGGAGGCCTTCCGGCTGCTGTGCCGGACCGAGGGGATCATCCCGGCGATCGAGAGTGCCCACGCCATCGCCGGCGTCCTGCAGCTGGGCCGCGAGCTGGGCCCCGACGCGGTGATCGTGGTCAACCTGTCCGGCCGCGGCGACAAGGACGTCGACACGGCGGCCCGTTGGTTCGACGTTCTCGACCGGGATCTGCCCGCGCCGACGGACGTCGTGGCCGGGCCACCGGGCGAGCAGCTGTGATCGGTCCTGCTTACGGGCAGCCGATCAGCACCGCGTTCGCGCGGGCCGGAAACGAGGACCGGGCGGCGCTGATCGGCTACCTGCCGGCCGGCTTCCCGAGCCGGGACGGCTGCGTGCGGGCGATGGCCGCGATGGTCGAGGCGGGCGTCGACCTGGTCGAGATCGGCCTGCCCTACAGCGATCCGCTGATCGACGGCCCGACGATCCAGGAGGCGGTGAACCAGGCCCTGGTCGGCGGTACGACGACGGCGGTGGTGCTCGACACCGTGTGCGAGGTGGCCGGTCTCGGCGTACCGGTCCTCGTGATGACGTACTGGAACCCGGTCGAGCGGTACGGCTTCGAGCGGTTCGCCGCCGACTTGGCGGCGGCCGGGGGAGCGGGCGTCATCACCCCGGACCTGACGCCCGAGGAGGCCGGGCCGTGGCTGGCCGCCTGCTCCGAGCACGGGCTGGACCCCGTCCTGCTCGTTGCCCCGTCCTCCACCGAGACCCGGCTGCGGCGGATCAGCGCGGCCTGCCGCGGCTTCGTCTACGCCGCATCCACCATGGGCGTCACTGGCTCGCGGACCGAGGTCAGCCCACTGGCCCGCGGGTTGGTGGAGCGCACGCGTGCGGTGACCGACCTGCCGGTCGCCGTGGGGCTCGGGGTGAGCAACGGTAAGCAGGCTGCGGAGGTCGCGGGGTACGCCGACGGGGTCGTCGTCGGCTCGGCCTTCGTCCGGGCGCTGCTCGACGCCTCGAACGAGGACGCCGGGATCGCCGCGGCGGCCGCGCTGGCCGGGGAATTGGTCACCGGAGTCCGACATCGAGCCTGATCGAGTGTCAAAGGGAGGCGATGACGGCCGTCTCGACGCCGCGAGCGCCTCCGTTGTCGGGACCGGGCAGCCGGTCACCACGCCGGCGTCGCGGTGTGTCCGGCGAATCAGGACGGTTCGTCGCTGGGCCCCCCCACAGGCCCGCCTCGCCGCGGCCCACGGGGAGCGACGGCCGCACCGCGGCTGACCGTGACGGGTCGTAGTCGCTCGGCGGTTACCCTCGTGCGGTGATCCTCGCCGCCATCCCGAGTCCGACGCAGGGCGTCTGGGAGATCGGCCCCATCCCGATCCGGGCCTACGCGCTGTGCATCATCGCCGGCATCGTCGCGGCCGTCTGGATCGCCGAGCGACGCTACGTCGCCCGCGGCGGCCGGGCCGGCGACGTCATCGACATCGCGGTCACCGCCGTGCCGTTCGGCATCGTGGGCGGCCGCCTCTATCACGTGATCACCACGCCCGACCCGTACTTCGGCGAGGATGGCAACCTGGTCGACGCCCTGAAGATCTGGGAAGGCGGGCTCGGCATCTGGGGCGCTGTCGCCCTGGGTGGGGTCGGCGCCTGGCTCGCCTGCCGGCGGCGCGGGCTGCTGCTGCCCCCGATGGCCGACGCGATGGCACCGGGAATCGTCGTGGCCCAGGCGATCGGGCGGCTGGGCAACTGGTTCAACAACGAGCTGTACGGCCGGCCCACCGACGCACCGTGGGGCCTGACCATCTACGAGCAGGTCCCCGGCGGGGGTCGGGCGGCCACCGGGGCGGACGGCGAGCCGCTGTCGCTCGGTACCTTCGAGCCGACCTTCCTCTACGAGCTGGTGTGGAACCTCGGCGTGGCCGGGCTGGTGATCTGGGCCGACCGGCGGTTCAAGCTCGGCCGGGGCCGCGCCTTTGCCCTGTACGTCGCCGCGTATTGCGCCGGGCGGGTCTGGATCGAGGCCCTGCGGATCGACACCGCCGAGCGCATCTTCGGGGTCCGGCTCAACGTGTGGACGTCGATCCTGGTCTTCGCCCTCGCCGTGCTGTGGATGCTGACCCACCGGGGTCCCCGGGAGACCGACCTCTACCTTCCCGGCCGCGGCCCGGCGAGTGACCCGTTGCTCGACGCCGACGACGGCGTACCCGCGGCCGGCCGGACCGACGACGCGGCCAAGGTCTCGCTGGACAAGCGCGACGGACCGCCGGACGAACCGGCTCCGAGCTGACCCACGACGCCCGGAACGTCGGCTGTCGCTGTGTACCCTGAACTGGCTGTAGCCGCAGCGGCGACGCGCGGCCGGCGAGGGCCACCGCCGTCCCTCTGGACCCGCTCTGCTGGCTAGATGACGACGGGAGATGACGTGTCGGCCTTCTCCGCCCTTCCGCCGGCGCAGGGTCTCTACGACCCGGCGGCTGAGCACGACTCCTGCGGGGTGGCGTTCGTCGTCGATGCCTTGGGGCGGCGGTCCCGTTCGATCGTCGAGCAGGGATTGGTGGCGCTGCACAACCTCGACCACCGCGGCGCGGCCGGCGCCGAGCCGAGCTCGGGCGACGGCGCCGGGATCCTGACCCAGATCCCGGACACCCTGCTCCGCCAGGACGTCGGGTTCTTCCTGCCCGCACCGGGGGCGTACGCCGTCGGCACCGCGTTCCTCCCCGCCGACGACGAGGCCACCGAGAAGGCAGTCGACATCGTCGAGCGGATCGCGCAGGAGGAGGGGCTGGCCGTCCTGGGCTGGCGGCCCCTGCCGGTCGATCCTGAGGGGGCGGGGGTCGGGCCCACGGCCCTCGCGGTGATGCCGTCGTTCGAGCAGCTGTTCGTGGCCAGCGTGTCCGGTGTGACCGGCAACCAGCTGGAGCGGCAGGTGTTCTGCCTGCGCAAGCGGGCCGAGCGCGAGACCGCGGACGCCGGGGTCGCCACGTACTTCCCCTCGCTGTCCAGCCGGACCCTGGTCTACAAGGGGATGCTGACCACCACCCAGCTGCAGCCGTTCTTCCCGGACCTGGCCGACGAGCGCTACGAGTCGGCGCTGGCCCTCGTGCACAGCCGGTTCTCCACGAACACGTTTCCGTCGTGGCCGCTGGCCCACCCGTTCCGTTACGTCGCGCACAACGGCGAGATCAACACCATTCGCGGTAACCGCAACCGGATGCGGGCCCGGGAGTCGCGGCTGCGCAGCGACCTGATTCCCGGCGACCTCGACCGGCTGTACCCGATCTGTACGCCGGAGGCGAGCGACTCGGCCACCGTCGACGAGGTGCTCGAGCTGCTCCACCTCGGCGGGCGCAGCCTGCCGCACGCGGTGCTGATGATGATCCCGGAGGCGTGGGAGAACCACCGCGAGATGGACCCGCAGCGACGGGCGTTCTACCGCTACCACGCGGCGCTGATGGAGGCCTGGGACGGCCCGGCGTGCATCACGTTCACCGACGGCACGTTGATCGGCGCCGTCCTCGACCGCAACGGCCTGCGCCCGGCGCGCTGGTGGCGCACCGACGACGACCTGGTCGTCCTGGCCAGCGAGGTCGGCGTCCTGCCCATCCCGCCGGCCCGGGTCGTGGCCAAGGGGCGGCTGCAGCCGAGCCGGATGTTCCTCGTCGACACGTCGCTCGGGACGATCGTCACCGACGAGGACGTCAAGGCCGAACTGGCGGCCGAGCACCCGTACGACGACTGGCTGCACGCCGGACTGGTCGAGCTGGCCAACCTGCCCGACCGCGAGCACGTGGTCGCCAACCAGGAGTCGGTCCTGCGCCAGCAGTTGCTCTTCGGCTACACCGAGGAGGAGGTGCGGCTGATCCTCACCCCGATGGCGCGCTCGGCGGCCGAACCCATCGGCTCGATGGGCACCGACACACCGGCCGCGGTGCTCTCCCAGCGGCCCAGGCTGCTCTACGACTACTTCTCCCAGCTGTTCGCCCAGGTCACGAACCCACCCCTGGACGCGATCCGGGAGGAGCTGGTGACCAGCCTGTCCCGGATGCTGGGGGCGGAGCAGAACCTGCTGGAGCCGTCGGCGGCGTCCTGCCGGCAGGTCGTCGTGCCCTTTCCGGTGATCGACAACGACGAGCTGGCCAAGATCCTGCACATCAACGACGACGGGGACCTGCCCGGCTTCGCCGCGGTCCGGATCTCCGGCCGCTACCCGATGGACGGGGGCGGTGCGGCGCTGCGGGCGGCGCTCGAGCGCGTCCGCGGCGAGGTCTCGCAGGCCATCGAGGACGGCGCGCACATCGTCGTCCTGTCCGACAGAGACGGCGACGAGCGGCACGCGCCCATCCCGTCCCTGCTGCTGACCTCCGCCGTACACCACCATCTGGTCCGGCAGCGCACGCGGACCCGGGTCGGTCTGATCGTCGAGGCGGGGGACTGCCGCGAGGTCCACCACGTGGCCCTGCTGCTCGGCTACGGCGCGGCCGCGGTCAACCCGTACCTCGCGTTCGAGACCGTCGAGGGCCTGGTCCAGCACGGTGGGCTGTCCGACCTCGAACCGCAGACCGCGATCCGCAACTACGTCAAGGCGCTGGGCAAGGGTGTGCTCAAGGTGATGTCCAAGATGGGCATCAGCACTGTTGCGTCGTACACCATGGCCCAGGTCTTCGAGGCCCTCGGCCTCGGTCAGGACGTGGTCGACGAGTACTTCACCGGTACGACGTCGCGGCTGGGGGGTATCGGGCTGGACCAGATCGCCGAGGAGGTGCGGCTGCGGCACGCTCGGGCCTACCCGGCCAACGTCACCGACCGGGCGCACCGGCGGCTCACCGTCGGCGGGGAGTACCAGTGGCGGCGCGAAGGCGAGGTGCACCTGTTCAACCCGGAGACGGTGTTCCTGCTGCAGCACGCGACGCGGGACCGGCGCTACGAGGTCTTCCAGCGCTACACGAGCGCGGTGGACGAGCTGTCGCGGTCGACGGCCACCCTGCGCGGCCTGTTCGCCTTTTCCCCGCGGGAGCCGGTGCCGTTGGAGGAGGTCGAGCCGGTCAGCGAGATCGTCAAGCGGTTCAGCACCGGAGCGATGTCCTACGGCTCGATCTCGGCCGAGGCGCACGAGACGCTGGCCATCGCGATGAACCGGCTCGGCGGCAAGTCGAACACCGGCGAGGGCGGGGAGGACGCCGTCCGCTTCACCGCCGACGCGAACGGTGACCTGCGGCGCAGCGCGATCAAGCAGGTGGCGTCGGGCCGGTTCGGCGTCACCGGTGAGTACCTCGTGAACGCCGACGACATCCAGATCAAGATGGCCCAGGGCGCCAAGCCCGGCGAGGGCGGTCAGCTGCCAGGCAACAAGGTCTACCCCTGGATCGCCCGGACCCGGCACTCCACGGCCGGCGTGGGCCTGATCAGCCCGCCGCCGCACCACGACATCTACTCGATCGAGGACCTGGCCCAGCTCATCCACGACCTGAAGAACGCCAACTCCGAGGCGCGGATCCACGTCAAGCTCGTGGCTGAGGTGGGGGTCGGGACGATCGCGGCCGGCGTGGCCAAGGCGCACGCCGACGTCGTGCTCATCTCCGGACACGATGGCGGGACCGGTGCCGCGCCGCTGACCAGCCTCAAGCACGCGGGCACACCGTGGGAACTCGGGCTGGCCGAGACCCAGCAGACGTTGCTGCTCAACGGGTTGCGCGACCGGATCGTCGTGCAGGTCGACGGCCAGCTCAAGACCGGCCGGGACGTGATGATCGCCGC
>JACCSC010000073.1 GCA_013813215.1 Geodermatophilaceae bacterium
TCCTCCCAGGACAGGTCCGAGCGCCCGCTGATCTGCCACAGCCCGGTCAGACCGGGCTTGACCACGAGCCGGCGGTACGCGTCGCTCTCGTACTGCTCCACCTCGATGGCCAGTGGCGGGCGCGGACCGACGAGGGACATCTGACCGGCCAGCACGTTGAACAGCTGCGGCAGCTCGTCGAGGGAGTAGCGGCGCAGGACGCGGCCCACCCGCGTCACGCGCGGGTCGTCGCGCATCTTGAACAGGATGCCGTTGCCCTCGTCCTGCGCCCGCAGACCGGCCAGCATGCTCTCGGCGCCAACGTGCATGGTCCTGAACTTCAGCACCCGGAACCGGGTGCCGTCGCGACCGACGCGTTCCTGCCGGAAAAGTGCCGGGCCGGGACTATCCCGACGGATCAGGACGGCCAGCACGAGCAACATCGGCCCGAGCACGAGGACGGCGAGGGCGGCCAGCAGCCGGTCCATCAGGCCCTTGACCAGGCGCCGCCCGCCGGTGAACTCCGGGTGCTCGACGTGCAGCATCGGCAGGCCGTCGATCGGCCGGATGGTGGTGCGGGCCCCGGCGGTGTCGATCAGGGCCGGGGCCACGATCAGGTCGGTTCGGGTCTTCTCCAGCTCCCAGGCCAGCCGGCGCAGCGCCTGCCCGTCCAACTCAGGACAGGCCAGCACGGCCACGGTGTCCGCGCCCGTGCGGGCCACGGCTGCCGCGGCGTCCTCGAACGCGCCGATCACGGGGACCCCGACGTCGCTCAGGGCGTCCGGATGGATCCGCGCCGCCGGGAGCAGCGCGCCGACGACCTGCATGCCGTGATGCGGCATCCGGAGCAGCTGCCGGCACAGCCCGGCCACTGCCCGCTCGTAGCCCATGACGAGCACCGGGCTCATGCACTCCCCCCGCTGGCGGGCCCGGTGCAACCGCTGGCGCAACGCGTGGCGGCCGAGCAGGGTGGCCACGACGAGGAACGTCAGCGTGATGGCGGCGTACCCCCGGGCCAGCCCGAAGCGGACAGCGAACGACGCCATCACGAGGATTGCCGCCAACCAGAGCGCCGCCGTGGTCACCCGCCGGTACTCGTCGGTGCCGACGAACAGGAAGCGCGTCTCGTAGCCGCGGGCCAGCCCCAGGGCCGCCAACCAGGCCAGCGGAAGGACGACGGTGAGCACGACGTACGGCGTACTCGGGGTGCCGGGCTCGAAGCGCAGCAGGCCGAGCAGCGCCGCGCACCCGCCGGCCAGCAGATCGACGAGCAACACGCGCCGCAGGTAGCGCCGCTGCCAGGTCCCCGATCCGCCCCTGCGCGGTGCCCGCCTCGGCGACCCGACCCGCGCCGCGGCCGGCCGGCCGGAGGTTCCTAACGGCAGCCGCGAGAACTCGGTGTCGACGGCGCCGATCGTCTGGGCGCGACGCGAGGCGTCGGGCGGTACGACAAGACCTGGCCCACTGGCGCTCACGCCCCCCGGCAGCGGCGGGTTGGCGATGGTGCGGAGCGGATCACCTCCGTCGTTCAAGCTTGGGCTGTCCGAACCGACCACCGTCGTCACTACTACTGCCTCCAACAGGCTCCTGAAACCGCGCGGAGATCGTCTTGACGACCGTCACGCTTGGTATCGCTCGGTGCACAGTAGCTAGTAGACGGGTGTTCGTCACTCCCCGGATGGGTGAATGTTCACCCGAAGTAACAAAACTCGCACGAAACACGGCGTGAACCACCCGATCGTGGCGGTCTGACTACATGGCGTTACCACGCATGGCGGAGGGCCAGCGGACCGTTACAGCGAGCGAGCGTGGAAGGTATTCTGGGCGGCGGCGAGCCCGTGCGCGAGCAGGTCCTCCACGGCGTCGGCGGCGGACTCGAGCAGGTCGGGCAGCACGCGACGCTCGGCCGCGGCGAAATCGCGCAGCACGAAGTCCGCCGGATCCTGCCGGCCGGGCGGCCGCCCGATCCCGATCCGCACCCGCAGGTAGTCAGGGGTGCCAAGCGACGCGGTGATCGACCGCAGGCCGTTGTGACCGTTGTCCCCGCCACCGAGCTTCAGGCGCAGCGAGCCGAAGGGCAGGTCCAACTCGTCGTGCACGACCACCAGCTGGTCCGGCGGCACGGCGAAGTACCGGGTCAGACCGCTGACTGCGGCGCCGGACAGGTTCATGTAGGTGCGCGGCCTGGCCAGGACGGCCCGCCGCCCGTCCAGCCGGCCCTCGACGACCTCCGCCCGCGCCTTGTGCGCTTTGAACCGGCCGCCCACCCGTCCGGCCAGCACGTCGAGCACGAGGAAACCCACGTTGTGGCGGTGCCCGACGTAGGTGGGGCCGGGGTTGCCCAGCCCGACGACCAGGGCCGGCCCGCCGGGGTCAGGACTCGTCGCTGCGTGCACCCTGCTCGGCGTCCGATTCGCTGTCGCCCGTCCCAGCAGTCCCGGCGGCCTCGCCGTCGGACTGCTCGCTCGCGGCGTCCAGCTCGGCGTCGGTCGCCTCGTGCTCGATGCCCGCTTCGGCCTCGGCCTCGGCCAGCTCGGCCTCGACCTGCTCGGCCGTCGGTGCGGCCATGAACCCGATCACGAGGGCCTCCGGATCGGTGACGAGCGTGACGCCGGCCGGCAGCCGGACGTCGCGGGCCAGGATGGCCTGCCCGACCCGGCGACCCTGGATCGACACCTCGACGCCGTCCGGGATCGCGGTCGCCTCGGCCTCCACGGTGAGCACGACGACGTCCTGGTTCACCAGGGTGTCCGGAACCGGCTCACCGGTGATCGTGATCGGGATGTCGACGGTGACCCGCTCGCCGCGCCGGACCAGGATCAGGTCGACGTGCTCGATGTTGCCGCGCACGGGGTCACGCTGGACCGATTTCGGCAGCGCGAGCTCCGATCCGCCGTCGAAGTCCACGGTGAGCAGGGTGTTGGCCCCGCCGCGGATGGCCAGCGCGAACTCGCGGGCCGGGAGGGAGATGTGCCTGGGGTCCAGGCCGTGCCCGTACAGGACGGCGGGCACCTTGCCGGCCCGGCGGGTCCGGCGGGCGCCGCCCTTGCCGAACTCGGTGCGGACGTCGGCGGTGATGCGAACCTCGGACACGGCTTTGTGCTCCCTGCGTACGGCGGTGGGCGGTCGGCGCCCGGCAGGGGCAGCGCGTCGATCACGGGGCCTCGAGCTCGTGGCTGCTGAGCAGGGCCACCCTCGCCGGGCAACGTCGGCCAGCCTACCGCTCCGGTCGCGCACCGGCGACGGCCCGTTTCGCCGCCCGGCCGCGCCCTCGCCGCAATGTGGTCGAGGTCACTACGCTGGTCAGGTCGGAGCTCTCGACTCGCGGAGGCACAGCATGCGCATCCAGGACGTCCTGCGGCGCAAGGGCACGATGGTGGCCACGATCAGGCCGGACAAGACGGTCAACGACCTGCTCGCCTCGCTGAGTACCCACGGGGTGGGCGCGCTCGTGGTATCCACCGACGAGCAGACAGTGGCGGGGATCGTGTCCGAGCGCGACGTCGTCCGCCGCCTGCACGAGCAGGGCGTTGGGATTCTGGACCGGCCGGTCGAGGAGATCATGACCTCGTCGGTGCACACCTGCGGCCCCGAGGACGCGCTGCACGACATCATGCGCGTGATGACCCTGCGCCGGGTGCGGCACGTCCCGGTGATCGTCGACCAGAAGTTGGCCGGGCTGGTCAGCATCGGCGACATCGTCCGGCACCGGATCGAGGAGCTGGAGGACGAGCGCTCCCAGCTGGAGCACTACATCAGCGGCTGACGTCCGCTCAGCGGGGAGCGCGGGCGAGCTGATCGAACTCCCCCGCGTGCGACTGCAACGAGCCTTCCCTCAAGTAGGACCACATCTGTGCCGCCCGCGCTGCATCGAGGCTGAGGGACTGCGGCGGCCGCGGCGGCGCCGGTTCGGTCCGGTTCACCGGCACGGTGAGAAAGGTCAGGTCGGCCGGGGTGAGCTCTCGCAGGCTCAGCATTAGCGAGACGACATCGAAGTCGGACAGCGTGTCGTCTACGCTCAGCGCGTCGGTCAGCGCGAGCAGGAAGTCGTCGAGCCGACCCGGGTCGGTCAGCAGGTTCTCCCGCGAGATCGTGGTCATCATGGCCCGCAGGTAGTTCTGGTGGCGTTGCACCCGGTCCAGCTCGCCCCCTGGCAGCCCGGAACGCTGGCGCACGTAGGCGAGCGCTTGCTCCCCGTTCAGATGGTTGACGCCCTGGGTCAGTGACAGGCCCCGCGCACTGGACTGTGCCGCCACGCGGACATCGACGCCGCCGAAAGCGTCGGTGATTTCGGCGAATCCGGCGAAGTCCACCGACACGTAGTGGTCGATGCGGACCTGGGTCAGTGCCTCGACGGTCTGCACGAGCAACGAGGGCCCGCCTTCGATGAACGCCGAACCGATCGGCTGGCTGCCGTACCCGGGCACGGGAACAGTGGAGGTGCGGGGAAGGGAGACCGCAACGGCGGAGTCCCGGCTGGCAGCGATCTGGACCAGCATTAGGACGTCGGCGCTCTGCTGGTCGGTGTCGGCGAGCGCATCGCTGCCGTTGCCTCGGTCCTCGCTGTCGACGCCGACGAGCAGGAAGGTGAGTGTCACGTCGCCCGAGCCCGGCGCCGGTGACGGCGGTGCCGGCCGCGTCGATTCGTCCAGTCCCGCGAACACACCGGGAATGCGGGTGATGTTGCCCGCGTAGCGAGCCGTCGCGTACCAGGCGAGGCCGGCGGTCAGCAGCACCAGCACCAAGAGGAGAGCACCGATGGCAGACAGGGCGCGATGCCGGCGCTGGCGACGCGAGCGACCGGTACGGCCGTCGCCGTCGTCATCCCCCGCGCCGGCCGTCCCGCCCGCCCGCTGTTCAGCGGTCAGGTCGCCGGAGGAAGGGGTTTCGGCTGCCATGATGGGCGCAGGCTACCGCTGCGTCACGAGCTTCGCCCGATGGAGTGCACCCGGACGACTCACGGCTGATCCGGTGTGACGTTGCGTGACTATCGTCCGCCGGGTTCTAAACTGCCCCCGTCGCTCCGTCGCCGAAGGGACGGTGCTGTGTCGGTGGAAGGAAAGCCCGTGATCAGTGCCGTCGCGGGCGATGCCCTCGACACTCTGTGGTGGGGAGTGCGCCACTTCGGACTGCTGTTCCTAGGCTGCCTGGTCGCCGGTGTCGCCACGTTCCCGCTCATCGTCACCCGCGGCGGCCCCGCCTACGAGGCGTCCGCGCTGGTCGTCGCGCACCCGCTGGACATGGCGATCGCCGAGGTGCCCGGGTTCGCCCGGGCGCAGTTTGACGACGGCGCCGTGGCCGGCGCCATCGCCGCTCAGTTCCACAACGTCGGGGCGCCGGACGAGATCGTTCCTGACCGCGTCTGGCTTACCGTCGAGCCGGACTCCATCGTCCTGCGGGTCAGCGGGCAGGCCAGCTCGGGGCCGGTGGCTGCCGATCTCGCCAACGCTGCCGCGGCCACGCTCGTGGCGGAACTGAATCGCGCCGCCACGGGCGGTGACTCCTTCCAGCTGCAGAGCCCAGCCCTGCCGTCCGCGACCGAGGTGCGAAGCCCCGTGGGGACGGCGGTCGCGGTGGGACTCGGAGCTGGCGCGGGGATCGCGCTGGGGCTGGCGCTGATCGCTGTCCTGCTTCTCGTTCGTCGGCCGGTCCTCGACGCCGCGGACGCGACGGAGATCACCGGGCTGCCCGTCTTGGGCACGATCACGCTCTCGCAGCTGCGATCCGGGCGGCACCCAGCACCACCGGCGGAGATACCCGGCATGGTCGCCGTGTGCAGGCGACTGCTCACCACCGGCCCGCGGGTCGTGGTGCTGACCAGTGCCGGCCGGGCGGACGCTCGCCGGCGCCAGGTTCTCGTGGCCCTGGCCGCCCTGCTCGGTCAAGCTCGGAAGCCCGATCTCACGCTCGTCGAGGATCCCGGCCCGTCCGCGGTGCTGGACCCGGCGGTGTCGAGCACGTCGATCGTACTGGTGCCGATCGGGGTCTCCGAGCGGGCACTGCGATCGGCGGCGACGGCCACCACTATCCGCTCGGGGTCCCGGCAGCTGCTCATGATGCGCACGGAGCTGGTCGGCCGGCAGCGACTACGCCGTGGCAGGGGACGCCGGTGAACGCTTCCGCGGACGTCGGGCTACTCCGCTGCGGCGCTGGTCGACCATGACGACGCCGAGCATCTCGTCCCCGACGCTGTCGGCGGCCAGCCTGCGCAGCGCGGCACTCGGCTCGCCGTACCGGATGACCAGAACGAGGGGCAGCGGCCACTGGGGGACCTCGAGGGTTTCCAGCGGAGCGACGCCGTCGACGAGTTCCAGCCCCGGACGGGGGGTACCGGCTGCGTCCGCGCCCGCGCCGGCCATCGCCCGCGTGGCCTCGGCGGCGAGGTCCGGCGAGCCGCTGACGAACACGTCGCGGACCGGCGCCATCGCCCGGGCCAACAGGATGATCAGCTGACGGCGCTGTGCGGTGAGCTGACGGCGGCTCACGAGGACGACACTGGCGTCGACCAGCGGCAGCAGTACCGCTGACACCGCCGCCAGCCCATACGCGTCCGCCGGATCGGACGGTCGGCCCCCGCGGTCGGCGGGCAGCGTGACCACACCGATGAGTCGCTGCCCGGCGGCCGAGGTGACGTCTCGCGCCCGGAGCACCGGACGCGTGGCCCCGACAACCACCGCGACCAGCAGAAGTCCGAGCACAGCACCGGCAGCGACGCCGACTGCCGCAGCCGCCCAGCCGGGTGGGCCGGTGCTGCTCGATGTGGTCGGGACACCGGCGCGCGCCGCGATCGAAAAGGTCCCGACATCGCCGCCGGCCCGGTTCAGCTCCTCGACGAACGCCTCAGCCACCGCGTCAGCCAGTGCAGCGGCAGCGAGCGGGTCCTGGGCGCGGGCTTCGACGCTCCAGGTGTCGGCCCCGGTCGGGACGAGGCGCAGCCGATCCGCGGCGACCGCTCCGCCGGGCGAACCGGCAGCGCTGGCCGCACGCAGCCGCATCGCGTCGCTGGCGAAGACGGCGCTGGCGTAGGACGGCACCACCACCGGGTCGATCGCCCGCTCGCGGACGACGACCACGGTCTGGGCTCGATAGCTCTCTGACGTGCTCGTGACCAGCGGAAGGGCGATGCCCAGGCCGGCCGCGCCGGCGACCACGACGAACAGGTACTTGCGCAGGGCCCACGACGCTCGGACGCGCCAGGAGGACCGCTGGTCGGGCGAGCCGTTCACCGGGCCGGCGATGGCCGGGGCCCTCAGCTGGCGCCGTCGAACAGGCTCGTGACCGAGCCTTCCTCGAAGACCGCCCGGATCGCCTGGCTGATCAACCCGGCGATGGACAGCACGGTCAGCTTGTCGAACTGCCGCTCGGCCGGGATCGGCAAGGTGTTCGTGACCACGATCTCACGGATCTGGCTGTTCTTCAGCCGGTCCACCGCCGGCCCGGACAGCACGCCGTGGGTCGCCGTGGCCAGGACCTCGCTGGCGCCGGCCGCCATCAGGGCTTCGGCCGCCTTCACCGTCGTACCGCCGGTGTCGATCATGTCGTCGACGATCACGCAGACCCGGCCGGCCACGTCGCCGACCACCCGGTTGGCCACCACCTGATTGGGCGTCATCGGGTCACGTGTCTTGTGGATGAACGCCAGCGGGCACCCACCGAGGCGGTCGGTCCACCGCTCGGCCACGCGCACCCGCCCCGAGTCCGGCGCGACGACGGTCATGTCGCGGCCGGCGTACCGCTCGACGACATGGTTGGCGAGCAGCGGCAGCGCGAACAGGTGGTCCACCGGTCCGTCGAAGAAGCCCTGGATCTGTGAGGTGTGCAGGTCCACCGCCATCAGCCGGCTGGCGCCGGCCACCTTGAAGAGGTCAGCGATCAGCCGGGCGGAGATCGGCTCGCGGCCGCGGTGCTTCTTGTCCTGCCGGGCGTACGGGTAGAACGGCGCGACCACGGTGATCCGCTTGGCCGAGGCACGCTTGAGGGCGTCGACCATGATCAGCTGCTCCATCAGCCAGGTGTTGATCGGCGCGGTGTGGCTCTGGATGACGAAGGCGTCGCAGCCGCGCACAGACTCCTCGAAGCGCACGAACAGCTCGCCGTTGGCGAACTCGTACGCCGCCGTCGGCGTGGTCGTCACGCCGAGGTGCGAGCCGATCTCGTCGGCCAGTTCGGGGTAGGCCCGGCCGGAGAACAGCATCAGGCTCTTGCTGGGGGTCTGCTTGATCACTGACATGGCCCCGCCTCCTCCTGTGCGCGCTGGGCGGCCTGGGCGGCCGCCGTTCCTGGTCGGCGCCGGCGTACCCAGTCCTTGATGTTGCGCTGCCGGGCCCGCGCCACGCCCATCGCGCCGGGCGGTACGTCGTCGGTGATCACCGAGCCCGCCGCCGTGTACGCCCCGTCGCCGATCGTCACGGGCGCCA
>JACCSC010000075.1 GCA_013813215.1 Geodermatophilaceae bacterium
TCGGCGTCCCGTCGGGTACCGGCAGCCGGCGGACGATGTTCGACTCCGCGCGCACATCGCAGGGCAGGTGCTGATGACGCAGCCAGACGTAGCGCTGACCACGCAGCAAGGCGGCGGTCTTCTCGACAGACCTCGTCGTACAGGTCTGTGATGGTCAGGTTCAGCGCGGTGAGGACGTCTGTGAGTTGGCACCCGGCCTCGCAGGTGACGATGGCACCGGGGAAGTCCACGGCCTCCTCGATGCGCAGCGACGGCCGGTGGTCTCGATGCGCGGGGCAGAACGCGGATCGACCGCCCTTCACAACGGCGTACCCGTGTTGTTGCAGGGCATCGAGGAGGCGGGTGTACGCGGCGCTCACGCTGCACCGGTGATCCAGTTGTGGATGTCCCGCCCGCCCATCGTGTCGTCCAGCGCAGCCATGGCCTGGCCCGCCGGTGCAGCCGGCGTGTCGGTGCCTGCGAGGCTCGACGTTGCCGTCCGGTCCCATCCCAGGCGGTCCATGGTGGTGTTCACGGCGTTGTCTGCGGTGCGTCGTCGAGCTGCAACATCCTGCGCAGCGCAGCTGTGGGGACCAGCAGACGGCGCCCGATACGGATGACAGGGATGTCGCCTCGGCGCACCGCCTCATAGGTCGAGGCCTTTGACAGCCCGAGGATGCGGCCGGTGTCTGGCCAGACGGGCAAGGTCGCCCGGTCCTGAGGTAGCGGCAGGTGCCCCTCATCTGTGATCGTCATGCCTAGTATCGTTAGGTAGCGATGTGGGCTACAGCTACGTAAGTGCCCGGCGGCTTAGTTGCTAAGGAGCGGCAGTGGAGTTGCGCGTGACTGAGATTGGACTGGCCACGGAAGCCGTCGGTGACCGGCGGGTGCCCAGGAAGTACAGCCTGACCGCGGCCCATGATGACGGGTCACCGGGTGTCCGACTCGACTTCGAGGTGATCGCTGGAGTCCCACAGTGTCGAGGGGTGAGTCTCTCAAGCCCTGAAGGGGCTCGGGAGGTGCAGTCCAGCGACATGCGTGGAGTGAAGGTGGAGGACTTGCTTGAGATGGCCACCGCCTTCGTCGCGATGAAGTCCGAGCACCAAGAGGGGACGCACTGGCGGGGACACATGAGTCGCGACCCAGTCGGCCGGCAAGGCACCGTGACCGTTGTACGGGCAGCGCGCCGTCAGGCGAAACGCAAGCTGACTCCCGAAGTGCTGGCCGAGGTTGCTCGCCTCTACCGCGAGAGCATTCACGCCCGTCCGACAGCCCAGGTTGCCGAGCACTTCGAGGTGGCGCACCGGACAGCAGCGCTGTACGTCAAGACGGCGCGGGCCGGGGGCTTCCTCGGGGCGGCTATCGTCGGAAAGGCCGGCGAGCAGTGAGGGGCAGCGTCGTACGTCGGGGGAGGTCCTACAGCGTCGTGCTGGACCTCGACCGCGACCCGCAGACGGGCCGCCGGCGGCAGAAGTGGCACTCCGGCTACCCGACGAAGCGCGCCGCCCAGGCAGCGCTCGCGGACCTGATCGGCTCTGTCAACCACGGCGTCTACGTCGCCAAGTCGCGCCAGACCGTCGCCGAATTCGCGGCGGAGTGGCTCGCCGCGATCACTCCGACCGTGCGGCCCGCCACCCTCTACAGCTACACCAGGAACCTGAGGCTGCACGTCGTGCCCTACGTCGGCACCGCGCCGCTCGTGGCGGTCGACGCCGGCACTCTCAACGGGCTCTACAGCCAGCTTCTGGCCGAGGGCCGTAAGGATCACGCGGCGGGCGGGCTGTCGCCCCGCTCGGTGCGCTACGTCCACACCATCGCCCACCGGATGCTCAAGGACGCGATGAAGTGGGGGAGGCTGACCCGCAACCCCGCCGACGCCGCAGACCCGCCCAAGAGCACGTCCTCGGGCAGCCCCGACATGGTGACGTGGACCGCCGACGAGCTGGCCCGGTTCCTCGACGGCGCCCGTACGACGGATCGGCACTGGCCGGCGTACCTACTGCTCGCCACCACCGGAATGCGGCGCGGGGAAGCGCTCGGCCTCCGGTGGGTCGACCTTGACCTGACCGCGAGCCGGGCTGCGATCCGGCAGACCGTCGTCACGGTCAACCACGAGGTGCAGCTCGGCACCCCCAAGACCGCGAAGGGCCGTCGCACCGTCACCCTCGACGCGGTGACGGTCGCGGCGTTGCGGGAGCACCGGAAGGCACAGGCGGCGGAGCGGCTGCTCATTGGAGCTGGGTGGCGTGACCACGATCTCGTGTTCGCCAAGGTCGACGGGACGCCGCTGCACCCTGAGCGGTTCTCCCGGTCTTTCGCGGAGCGTGCGCGTCAGCTCGGGCTGCCGAGGATCAGATTGCACGATCTCCGGCACGGCTGGGCGACGATGGCCCTGGCCGCCGGCGTGCACCCGAAGGTCGTTCAGGAACGCCTCGGGCACGCCTCGATCAGCATCACCCTGGACACCTACTCGCACGTGTCCCCGGCGCTGCACGGTGAGGCAGCGGAGACCGTCGCCGCGCTCGTGTTCGGAACGACCCGTTAGCAATCCGTTAGCAAACGGCCACTCAGCCACCCACGCTACCGGCCCTGACCTGCATGTTCTGTGTGTCCGAGGGGGGACTTGAACCCCCACGCCCGTTAAGGGCACTAGCACCTCAAGCTAGCGCGTCTGCCATTCCGCCACCCGGACGAGTGCCGCGCCCACGATACCCAGCGCCATGGACGGCGGCGACCGGCCTGGTAGGAAGGGCGGATGACCGGACCCACGGCGCAAGATGAAGTGGTCCAGCTCTGCCAGGACCTGATTCGCATCGACACCACGAACACCGGGGACAGCGAGACCAGCGCGGGGGAGCGGGCGGCCGCAGAATACGTCGCGGCCAAGCTGGACGAGGTCGGGATCAGCGCCGAGATCGTGGAGTCCGAGCCGCAGCGGGCCAACGTCATCGCCCGGATCCCCGGCGCGGACCGGGCCCGCGGCGCCCTGCTCGTGCACGGGCACCTCGACGTTGTGCCGGCCGAGCCCGCCGAGTGGAGCGTCCATCCCTTCTCCGGCGAGATCCGCGACGATTACCTCTGGGGCCGCGGCGCGGTCGACATGAAGGACACCGACGCGATGACGCTGGCCGTCGTACGGCAGTGGATGCGCGAGGGTACGACGCCGCCGCGCGACATCGTGCTGGCCTTCGTCGCCGACGAGGAGGCCGGCGGCCGCAAGGGCGCCCGCTGGCTCGTCGACAACCGACCCGAGCTGTTCGAGGGCTGCACCGAGGCGATCAGCGAGGTCGGCGGCTTCAGCCTCACCGTCCGCGACGACCTGCGGCTCTACCTCATCGAGACGGCCGAGAAGGGCATCGGCTGGATGAAACTGACCGCTCGCGGCCGACCCGGGCACGGTTCGATGGTGCACGAGGACAACGCAGTGGCCCGGCTCTGCGAGGCGGTGGCCCGCCTCGGCGCCCACGAGTTCCCGATCGTGATGACGAAGACGGTGCGGGCCTTCCTGGAGGCGATCAGCGAGGCGTTCGGGGTCGAGCTGGACCCCGACGACATCGAGGGCACGCTCGCCCAGCTCGGCAACCTGGCCCGCATCGTCGGCGCCACCCTGCGCAACACGGCCAACCCGACCATGCTCAACGCCGGCTACAAGGCCAACGTCGTCCCGAGTTCGGCCACCGCCGTGGTCGAC
>JACCSC010000076.1 GCA_013813215.1 Geodermatophilaceae bacterium
GGGTCGACGACGACCGGGTGCTTCGGGGCGGGGCCCTTGCGGGGCATCAGCTCTTCTCCTTCTTCGCGCCGTACCGGCTGCGGGCCTGCTTGCGGTTGCGGACGCCCTGGGTGTCCAGCGAACCGCGAATGATCTTGTAGCGGACGCCGGGCAGGTCCTTCACCCGGCCACCGCGGACCAGCACGATCGAGTGCTCCTGCAGGTTGTGCCCTACCCCGGGGATGTAGGCGGTGACCTCGACCTGGCTGGTCAGCCGGACCCGTGCCACCTTGCGCAGCGCGGAGTTCGGCTTCTTCGGCGTGGTCGTGTAGACGCGCGTGCACACCCCACGCCGCTGGGGGCTGCCCTTGAGCGCGGGTGTCTTGGTCTTCTCGATCTTGTCCTGGCGTCCCTTGCGGACCAGCTGCTGGATCGTGGGCATGAAGGCCTGTCGTCTCCTGTCGGCGTAGTGCATCGCTGTTCTGCAGTGCGGTTTCCTGCCGTACCCCCATCCGACCCACGCGGTCGGGCGTGTCGCCCAGCCCGCGAGGAGCCCCGGGATCGAGATCGCGGGTGGTCATCAGGGCCTTTGCGCCTGGCGTCCCCGGACAACCGTGGACGTTCCCCCGGCAAACTGCGCCGGACGGCACGAAGGACTGCCCGGGTCGCCCCGGGCACAAGGGACCACAGTACCCCTGGTCTCGGCGAGGGTCAAAGTTGGGTCAGACCGGCTGCGACCTGCGGTTCTGTCCTACCCGTGTGCTGCGATGATCGGCAAACGACGGACCCCCTCGGGAGGACCCATGGACCTGCCGGCCGCGCGAGAACTGAAGAGCCGGCTGCTGAGCGACGTCCAGACCGCCGGCGGCGACGACCGTCCCATCCGGCAGTTCGCCGTCGGCATCGCCCCGCGCACCGACGGGGAGTACGCAGTGGCGATCCGGTTCACCGAGGAGCAGCCCGCCGAGGACAGTCTCGGACAGCTGGCCGCGGACTCCCCGGGGGACCTGGACGTGCGCGTCATCGGGGTGATCCGGCCGCAGACCGCACCGGACGTGGCAGACCTGCAGTCGCGGCAGCGTCCGGTCTATCCCGGGGTGTCGGTGAGCCATCCTGACGTGACCGCGGGAACGCTCGGCGGCTTCGTCACCGTGGACCGCGCGCTGCACGTGCTGAGCAACAGTCACGTGCTGGCCGACAGCGGGCAGGCTGCGGTCGGCGACGACATGCTGCAGCCCGGCGTGGCCGACGGCGGCCAGACCGGCGCCGACGTGGTCGGGACGTTGGCGGCGTTCGCGCCACTGCTGGACGACCAGCCCAACCTCGTCGACGCCGCCATCAGCGCGCTGGCCGACGGGATCGAGTCCGACCCGGCCGGGTACCCCGGCGGCGCGCTGGGCGCCGTGGTCGCCGACCCGCCGGCCGACAGCCTGGTCGAGAAGGTGGGACGGACCACCGGGCTGACCGCCGGGAGGGTGACCGCGTTCGAGGTGGACGGCATCACCGTGCAGTACGACGTCGGCGTGCTCACCTTCGACAACCAGATCGAGATCGAGGGTTCGGGTGACCTGCCGTTCAGCGAGGGCGGGGACAGCGGCTCGGTGATCTGGACGACCACCGAACGGGCGCCGTTCGGCCTGCTGTTCGCCGGCAGCACGCAGGGCGGTAGCAACGGTCGGGGGCTGACCTACGCCAATCCGCTGTCGGTCGTGCTGTCCGAACTGGGCGCCGAGTGGGCCGGTGCCCCCGAACCACCAGTCGACCCCGAACCACCGGCCGAGCCCGAACCACCGGCCGACCCCGAACCGCTGGCCGAGCCCGCCCGCAGCCGATGAGCCAGGAGCCGGCCGGCCTTGAGGCAGCTCGACAGGCCAAGGCCGAGCTGGCCGAGCGCCTGGTCGGGGACGAGCGAATCGCCGGCATCGGCATCGCGCCGGACGGTGCCGGTGGTTACCAGGTCAAGGTCAACCTGGCCAAGCCCGAGCCCGGCCTGGAACTCCCGGCCGAGGTGGCCGGCGTACCCGTGCGTACCGAGGTGGTCGGCGAGATCCGCCCGCTGTAGCGCTTCTTCAGGTGGCGGCCAGCAGTTCGACCGGGTACTGGCCGATCGCTGGATCAGCAGTCACCAGGACCAGGTCGTGCCGTCGGGCCTGGGCCACGAGCAGTCGGTCGAACGGATCGCGATGCAACCGTGGGAGCGCGCCGGCCGCGAGCGCGTCGGCGTGCGAAATCGGCAGCTCGCGGCCGTCCATGGCCGCCAGTCGCGAAGGCACGTAGCTGGCAGCCGGCTCGGGCAGCGGCAACCGGCCGAGTTCATGCTTGATCGCTATCTCCCACGCCGTCGCGGCTGAGATGAAGACCTCCGTGGCTGGATCGGCCAGGCGATCGAGAACAGAGCGCGCCAGCCGGCGCCGAGCCGTGTGCAACCACAGGAAGACGTGGGTGTCCAGGAGTGCCCTCACCGCTCGAACAACGCCAGGGTCTCCTCGTCCAACGGCGCATCGAAGTCGTCCGGAACCGTGAACAGTCCCTCGTCCATGCCGAATCGGCGCGGACTGCGACGCGCCGGAGGCACCAGACGGGCGACCTCCTCACCGCGCCTGGTGATGACGATCTCCTCGCCTCGCTGGACATCCAGCAGTAGTCGAGACAGGTGGGTCTTGGCCTCGTGCACTCCCACCGACTTAGTCATGTCAGCTAGTCTACTCGCCCCTCGCGTCAGCTCCGGACGACCGAACCGGGCCGACCCCTGCGAGAGGATCGACCCGGCCCGGTACGCCGTACTGCGTGAGCTGCTAGCGGTAGTCGCGCCCGTAGGCGTCGTACTCCTCCAGCGGGACGGCCTGCCCGCTGCCCTGGCCGAACGGGCTGCCGTAGTAGTCGGCCTCGTCGAACCCGGCCATCGAGTACACGGCGGCGCGCGCCTCCTCGGTCGGCTCGACCCGGATGTTGCGGTACCGGCTGATGCCGGTGCCGGCCGGGATGAGCTTGCCGATGATGACGTTCTCCTTGAGCCCGACCAACGAGTCGCTCTTGGCCTGGATCGCGGCGTCGGTGAGCACCCGGGTGGTCTCCTGGAACGACGCCGCGGACAGCCACGACTCCGTGGCCAGCGAGGCCTTGGTGATGCCCATGAGCACCGGCCGACCCGAGGCCGGCTCGCCGCCCTCGGAGACCACTCGCCGGTTCTCCGACTCGAACAGCGCCCGCTCGGCGAGCGCGCCGGGCAGGAAGTCCGTCGAACCGGAATCGATTACGGTCACCCGCTTGAGCATCTGCCGGATGATCACCTCGATGTGCTTGTCGTGGATCGACACACCCTGGCTGCGGTAGACCGCCTGGACCTCGCGGACCAGGTGCAGCTGTACCTCGCGTGGGCCCATGATCCGCAGCACCTCGTGCGGATCGACGGCACCCTCGGTCAGCTGCTGCCCGACCTCGACGTGGTCCTCGTCGGCCACCCGCAGTCGGGACCGCCGGCTGATCTTCTCGTAGACGATCTCCTCGCTGCCGTCGTCGGGAACGATGACGATCTTGCGCAGCTTCTCGGCGTCCTCGATCCGGATCCGGCCGGCCACCTCGGCGATCGGCGCCTTGCCCTTGGGTACCCGCGCCTCGAACAGCTCACCGACCCGGGGTAGACCGTGGGTGATGTCCTCCCCGGCGACGCCGCCGGTGTGGAAGGTCCGCATGGTCAGCTGCGTCCCGGGCTCGCCGATGGACTGCGCGGCGATGATGCCGACAGCCTCACCGACGTCGACCAGCTTGCCACTGGCCAGCGACCGGCCGTAGCAGGCCGCGCAGGTCCCGATCGCCGACTCGCAGGTCAGCACGCAGCGGACCCGGACGTCACTGACGCCGCCGTCGATCAGGGCACTGATCAGCACGTCACCGAGGTCGCTGCCGGCCTTGGCCAGCACGGAGCCATCCTCGCCGGCCACGTCCTGGGCCAGCACCCGGGCGTACACGCTGGTTTCGGCGTGCGGGTCCTTGACCAGTACGCCGTCGGCCCGCCGCGACCCGATCGCCATCTGGACCGACCGCTCGGTGCCGCAGTCCTCCTCGCGGATGATCACGTCCTGCGAGACGTCGACCAACCGGCGGGTGAGGTACCCCGAGTCGGCCGTCCGCAGCGCGGTGTCGGCCAGCCCCTTGCGGGCGCCGTGCGTGGCGATGAAGTACTCCAGCACGGTCAGGCCCTCGCGGAAGTTGGCCTTGATCGGCCGCGGGATGATCTCGCCCTTCGGGTTGGCCACCAGCCCACGCATCCCGGCGATCTGCCGGATCTGCATCATGTTGCCGCGGGCGCCAGAGTTGACCATGACCCAGACCGGGTTCGTCCGCGGGAAGTTCGCCTCCATCTCGACGGCGACTTCCTTGCTGGCCTTGGTCCAGATCTCGATGAGCTCCTGGCGACGCTCCTCGTCGGTGATCACACCGCGCAGGTACTGCTTCTCGATCTTCTCCGCGTCCTTCTCGTAGCGGTCGAGGATCTGCTGCTTGTTCGGCGGCGTCACCACGTCGTCGATCGCGATCGTCACCCCGGCCCGGGTCGCCCAGTGGAAGCCCGCCGCCTTGAGCGCGTCGAGCGTGGCCGCGACCTGCACCTTGGCGTAGCGCTCGGCGAGGTCGTTGACGATGGCGCCGAGCGCCGGCTTGGGCACCTCGTAGTTGACGAACCGGTAGTCCTCCGGCAGCGCCTCGTTGAACAACACCCGCCCGAGCGTGGTCTCCACGGTCAGTGGCTGCCCCGGCTGCCAGTTGGCCGGCGGCGTCCAGCCCGCGTTCCCGTTGTCCACGCTCGGTACGTCGCGCAGCCGGATCCGGGTCTTCGTCCGGAGCCCGAGCACGCCGCGGTCGTAGGCCATGATCGCCTCGGCCAGCGAGGAGTAGGTCTTGCTCTTCGGGTCCAGCTCGACGACGAGCTCGTTACCCTCCAACGCCGTCAGGTGGTAGATGCCGAGCACCATGTCCTGGGTCGGCGAGGTGATCGGCCGACCGTCCGCAGGGCTGAGGATGTTGTTCGAGGACAGCATCAGGATCCGCGCCTCGGCCTGCGCCTCGGCCGACAACGGCAGGTGCACCGCCATCTGGTCGCCGTCGAAGTCGGCGTTGAACGCCGTGCAGACCAGCGGGTGGATCTGGATCGCCTTGCCCTCGACCAGCTGCGGCTCGAAGGCCTGGATGCCCAGCCGGTGCAGCGTCGGCGCCCGGTTCAGCAGCACAGGGTGGTCGGTGATGACCTCCTCGAGCACGTCCCACACGACCGGCCGCGCCCGCTCCACCATCCGCTTGGCGGACTTAATGTTCTGGGCGTGGTTGAGGTCGACGAGCCGCTTCATGACGAACGGCTTGAACAGCTCCAGGGCCATCTGCTTGGGCAGGCCGCACTGGTGCAGCTTGAGCTGGGGCCCGACCACGATGACCGAGCGCCCCGAGTAGTCCACCCGCTTGCCGAGCAGGTTCTGGCGGAACCGGCCCTGCTTGCCCTTGAGCATGTCCGACAGCGACTTCAGCGGACGGTTGCCCGGGCCGGTGACCGGCCGGCCACGGCGGCCGTTGTCGAACAGCGCGTCGACGGCCTCCTGCAGCATGCGCTTCTCGTTGTTCACGATGATCTCCGGCGCACCCAGGTCGAGCAGCCGCTTGAGCCGGTTGTTCCGGTTGATCACCCGGCGGTACAGGTCGTTCAAGTCAGACGTGGCGAACCGGCCACCGTCCAGCTGCACCATCGGGCGCAGGTCCGGCGGGATCACCGGCACGCAGTCCAGCACCATGCCCATGGGTGAGTTGCGGGTGTTGAGGAACGCCGCGACGACCTTGAGCCGCTTGAGCGCCCGCAGCTTCTTCTGCCCCTTGCCGGAGCGGATCGTCTCGCGCAGGGACTCCGCCTCAGCGACCAGGTCGAAGTTCTCCAGGAGCTTCTGCAGGGACGTCGCGCCCATGCCGCCCTCGAAGTACTCCCCGAAGCGGTCGCGCAGCTCGCGGTAGAGCATCTCGTCGCCGATCAGCTGCTTGACAGCGAGCTTGCGGAAGGTGTCGATGACCTCGTCGAGCCGGTCGATCTCCCGCTGCGCCCGATCGCGCAACTGGCGCATTTCGCGCTCGCCGCCCTCACGGACCTTCCGGCGTACGTCGCTCTTGGCGCCCTCGGCCTCCAGGGCCGCCAGGTCCTCCTCCAGCTTCTTCTGCCGCGCCTCGACGTCGGCGTCGCGCTGGTTGTCCAGGTGCTTGCGCTCGGCGGAGAACTCGGCGTCGATCGTCGGCATGTCGCGGTGCCGCGCCTCGTCGTCCACCGTGGTGATCAGGTAGGCGGCGAAGTAGATGATCTTCTCGAGGTCCTTGGGTGCCAGGTCGAGCAGGTACCCCAGCCGCGAGGGCACACCCTTGAAGTACCAGATGTGGGTGACCGGCGCGGCCAGCTCGATGTGGCCCATCCGCTCCCGACGCACCTTGGCCCGGGTGACCTCGACGCCGCAGCGCTCGCAGATGATCCCCTTGAAGCGCACGCGCTTGTACTTGCCGCAGTAGCACTCCCAGTCCCGGGTGGGACCGAAGATCTTCTCGCAGAACAGCCCGTCCTTCTCCGGACGCAGCGTGCGGTAGTTGATCGTTTCCGGCTTCTTGACCTCACCGTGTGACCACTTGCGAATGTCATCGGCCGTGGCCAGCCCGATGCGCAGTTCATCAAAGAAGTTGACATCAAGCACAGTGTTACGCCTTCTTTCCCAGTTCCAGTCGTGCGGGGATCAGACTTCTTCGACCGAGCTCGGCTCGCGCCGGGACAGGTCGATGCCGAGTTCCTCGGCGGCCCGGAACACGTCCTCGTCGGTGTCCTTGAGCTCGATGGACTGACCGTCGCTGGAGAGCACCTCGACGTTGAGGCACAGCGACTGCAGCTCCTTGAGCAGCACCTTGAACGACTCCGGGATTCCGGGCTCGGGGATGTTCTCCCCCTTCACGATCGCCTCGTAGACCTTGACCCGGCCCAGGACGTCGTCGCTCTTGATCGTCAGCAGCTCCTGCAGGGCGTACGCCGCCCCGTAGGCCTGCATCGCCCAACACTCCATCTCACCGAAGCGCTGCCCACCGAACTGTGCCTTACCACCCAGCGGCTGCTGGGTGATCATCGAGTACGGGCCGGTCGACCGAGCGTGGATCTTGTCGTCGACCAGGTGCAGCAGCTTGATGATGTAGATGTAGCCCACCGAGATCGGGGCCGGGAACGGATCGCCGGTCCGGCCGTCGAACAACCGGGCCTTGCCGGTCTGCTCGACCATCCGGTTGCCATCGCGGTTCGGGAACGTCGACCCGAGCAGGCCGATGATCTCCTCCTCGCGGGCACCGTCGAACACCGGCGTCGCGGTGTTCGTGCCCGGCTCGGCGTTGCGGGCGGCCTCGGGCAGGATCTTGGCCCAGTCCGGGTTGCCCTCGACCTTCCAGCCCGACTTGGCGACCCAGCCGAGGTGGGTCTCCAGCACCTGGCCGACGTTCATCCGGCCCGGCACGCCGAGCGGGTTGAGCACGATGTCGACCGGGGTGCCGTCCTCGAGGAACGGCATGTCCTCCTGGGGCAGGATCTTCGCGATCACGCCCTTGTTGCCGTGCCGGCCGGCCAGCTTGTCGCCGTCCTGGATCTTGCGCATCTGGGCCACGTACACCCGGATCAGCTCGTTCACGCCGGCCGGCAGCTCGTCGCCGTCCTCCCGGCTGAACACCCGGACGCCGATGACCTTGCCGCCTTCGCCGTGCTTGACCTTCAGCGAGGTGTCGCGCACCTCGCGCGCCTTCTCCCCGAAGATCGCGCGAAGCAGCCGTTCCTCAGGGGTCAGCTCGGTCTCGCCCTTGGGCGTGACCTTGCCGATGAGGATGTCGCCGGGCACGACCTCGGCCCCGATGCGAATGATGCCGCGCTCGTCGAGGTCGGCCAGGACCTCCTCGGAGACGTTCGGGATGTCCCGAGTGATCTCCTCGGCCCCCAGCTTGGTGTCGCGGGCGTCGACCTCGAACTCCTCGATGTGGATCGAGGAGAGCACGTCGTCCTGCACCAGACGCTGGCTCAGGATGATCGCGTCCTCGTAGTTGTGTCCCTCCCAGGGCATGAAGGCGACGAGCAGGTTCTTGCCCAACGCCATCTCGCCCTCGTCGGTGCACGGCCCGTCGGCGATGACCTGGCCCACCTCGACCCGGTCGCCTTCGGTCACGATCGGCCGCTGGTTGATGCAGGTGCCCTGGTTGGACCGGCGGAACTTGTGCAGCCGGTAGGTCTGCCGGTAGCCGTCATCGGCCATCACGGTGATGAGGTCGGCGGAGACGTCCTCGACCACGCCGGCCTGGCTCGCCACCAGCACGTCACCGGCATCCACGGCGGCGCGCAACTCCATGCCCGTGCCGACCAGCGGCGACTCGCTGCGGAGCAGCGGGACGGACTGACGCTGCATGTTCGCGCCCATCAGGGCGCGGTTGGCGTCGTCGTGCTCGAGGAACGGGATCATGGCCGTGGCCACGGAGACCATCTGCCGCGGCGAGACGTCCATGTAGTCCACGCCGTCGGGGTCGATCAGGCCGACCTCCCCGCTCTTGCGGCGGACCAGCACCCGGTCGTCGGTGAAGCGACCCGCGGCGTTCAGCGGCGAGTTCGCCTGCGCGACGACGTGCCGGTCCTCCTCGTCCGCGGTCAGGTAGTCGATCTGGTCGGTGACGACGCCCTTTTCGACCTTGCGGTAGGGCGTCTCGACGAAGCCGAAGGAGTTCACCCGGGCGAACGTCGACAGCGAGCCGATCAGGCCGATGTTCGGGCCTTCCGGGGTCTCGATGGGACACATCCGCCCGTAGTGGCTCGGGTGGACGTCGCGAACCTCGAACCCGGCCCGGTCACGGGACAACCCGCCGGGGCCCAGGGCCGACAGCCGCCGCTTGTGAGTCAGCCCCGCCAGCGGGTTGGTCTGGTCCATGAACTGCGAGAGCTGCGAGGTGCCGAAGAACTCCTTGATGGAGGCCACGACCGGGCGGATGTTGATCAGGGTCTGCGGCGTGATCGCCTCGACGTCCTGGGTCGTCATGCGCTCGCGGACGACGCGCTCCATGCGAGACAGCCCGACCCGGATCTGGTTCTGGATCAGCTCACCCACGGTGCGCAGGCGCCGGTTGCCGAAGTGGTCGATGTCGTCGGTCTCGTACCCCTCCTCGCCGGCGTGCAGGCGAACCACGTACTCGATGGTCGCGAGGATGTCGTCCTCGGTGAGTACGCCGTGCCGGTACGGCAGGTCGAGGCTGAGCTTCTTGTTGATCTTGTACCGACCGACCTTGGCCAGGTCGTAGCGCTTGACGTTGAAGAACAGGTTGTCCAGCAGCGTCTGCGCGCTCTCCCGCGTCGGCGGCTCGCCCGGGCGCAGCTTGCGGTAGATGTCCAGCAGCGCCTCGTCCTGGGTCGCGATGTGGTCCTTCTCCAGGGTGGCCTGCATGGTCTCCGACCAGCTGAACCGGGCCCGGATCCGGTCCTCGGTCCAGCCCAGGGCCTTGAGCAGCACGGTCACCGGCTGGCGGCGCTTGCGGTCGATCCGGACGCCGACGGTGTCGCGCTTGTCGACGTCGAACTCGAGCCAGGCGCCCCGGCTGGGGATGACCTTGCAGCTGAAGATGTCCTTGTCCGACACCTTGTCCAGCGAGCGGTCGAAGTAGACCCCCGGCGAGCGGACGAGCTGGGAGACCACGACCCGCTCGGTGCCGTTGATGATGAAGGTGCCCTTGACCGTCATCATCGGGAAGTCGCCCATGAACACCGTCTGGCTCTTGATCTCACCGGTGACGTTGTTCGTGAACTCCGCGGTGACGAACAGCGGAGCGGCGTACGTCATGTCCTTGTCCTTGCACTCCTCCTCGGAGGCCTTGACCTCCTCGAAGCGAGGGTTGGAGAAGGACAGCGACATCGAGCCGGAGAAGTCCTCGATCGGCGAGATCTCGCCGAGGATGTCGGCCAGCCCGCTGGTCGCCTCGGGTTCGCCGACGACGCGCGCCGCCCACTCCGGCGTGCCGATCAGCCAGTCGAAGGAATCGGTCTGCAGCGAGACGAGGTCGGGGACCTCCAGCGGCTCCCGGATCTTCGCGAAGGAGATCCGGTGCGGGGCGCCGGGGATGCCGGCGGGGGAACGTCCGTTACCGGAGGTAGTCGTTACGGTGGTCGTGCCGGGGCGGGAGCCAGCCAAGATGCGTCCTTCCGAGGACCAGTGGTAGAGCGGTCGGGCTGTGTAGTTGTGATGCGGGTGGTCGTGATGCGGGTGGTCGTGATGCGGGTGGTCGTCATGCGGGTGGTTGTAGCGCTGTAGTCGCGGTTTACCTGCTGGGTGCGCGCGCACCACGAGACGCCCGTGTCAGCGGGCGCACAAGGGGTGGGCAGCGCAAACTAGCAGTCTAGCTTGAGCTAGGACTGCTGTCGAGCGATTCCTCGAAGGGAATGCCGGAAGCTCGATATGCCACTGTGCGGGACAGCGTGACGCGCGACACGCCGCACGTCAAGTCCAACCGCGAGCGGCCGGCCTAGACCGCCGGCCGCCCTGCGGTGGGCGACTACTTGACGGTCACCGTCGCGCCGGCGCCTTCGAGAGCGGCCTTGGCCTTGTCGGCGGCTTCCTTGGTCGCCTTCTCGAGCACAGTGCTGGGTGCGGCGTCGACGAGGTCCTTGGCCTCCTTCAGGCCCAGGCTGGTCAGCGAGCGCACCTCCTTGATGACCTGGATCTTCTTCTCCCCGGCCGCTTCGAGGATGACGTCGAACTCGTCCTGCTCCTCGACGGCGGGTGTGTCGGCGCCACCGCCACCGGCGGCCGGCGCAGCGGCCGCCACCGGCGCGGCCGCGGTGACCTCGAAGGTCTCCTCGAACTGCTTCACGAACTCCGAGAGCTCGAGCAGGGTCATGTCTTTGAACGCGTCGAGCAGTTCGGTGCTGGACATCTTGGCCATGGTGGTGTGGTTCCTCTCGATCTTCGAACGTGGGGTGGGGTGGCTATTCGGCGGTCGCGGCGGCGGTGGCGTCGGCCGTCGCGTCGGCCGTGGGTTGCCCGTCGGCCCGCTCGTCGGACCGCTTGTCGGCCAGGGCCTGGGCCAGCCGGGCCATCTGGGACAGCGGAGCCTGGAACAGGCCGGCGGCCTTGGTCAGGTTGCCCTTCATCGCTCCGGCCAGGCGGCCCAGCAGGACCTCGCGGGACTCCAGATCCGCCAGTCGGGTGAGGTCCGCGGCGGAGATCGGCGCGCCGTCGAGGATGCCGCCCTTAATGATCAGCAGCGGGTTGGCCCGCGCGAAATCACGCAGCCCCTTGGCTGCGACGACCGGGTCTCCGGACACGAACGCGATAGCGGTCGGCCCGCTGAGCAGGGCGTCCAGGCCGGTCAGCCCGACGTCGTGCGCAGCACGCTTGGTCAGTGTGTTCTTGACGACGGCGTACGAGCTGCCCGCACCGAGCGAACGGCGCAGCTCCGTCAGCTGAGCCACCGTCAGCCCGCGGTACTCGGTCAGCACGGCTGCCGACGACGTCTGGAACCGGTTGGCGATCTCGGCTACGGCGCCGATCTTCTCCGGCTTGGCCATGGGCCTCCTGTCGGTCGGACGCTGGCGGCGTGGGTCCGACACGACAAACGCCCCGACGCAAACGGCGACGGGGCGCGAGCACGGCCTGCGCCGTGCGGCTTCCGTCCCTCCTGCGCGGGCCACCCGTCGAGCGGGCACTTCGGCCGGGCGACGCCCGGCAACCAGCGGTCTTCGGTGGAACTTCCGTTCAGTCTACGCGTCGGTGTCAGCCAGCATGTTTCGGGTCCGGTTCGGGTCGACCGGGATGCCCGGGCCCATCGTGGTGGCGAACGCGACCTTGCGCAGGTACCGGCCCTTGGACGATGAGGGCTTGGCGCGCAGAACCTCGTCCAGCGCGGCGGCATAGTTCTCCACCAACTTCTCGGTGGGGAACGAGGCCTTGCCGATCACCATGTGCAGGTTTGCCTGCTTGTCCACCCGGAAGTTGATCTTGCCGCCCTTGATGTCGGTCACCGCCTTGGTGACATCGGGGGTCACCGTGCCGGTCTTCGGGTTCGGCATGAGTCCGCGCGGCCCGAGGATGCGGGCGATCCGACCTACCTTGGCCATCTGGTCCGGCGTGGCGATCGCGGCGTCGAAGTCCAGGAAGCCGCCCTGGATCCGCTCGATCAGGTCGTCGGAGCCCACCACGTCGGCGCCGGCCGCCTCTGCGTCGGCCGCCTTGTCGCCGGTCGCGAACACGATGACCCGGGCGGTCTTGCCGGTGCCGTGCGGCAGGTTGACGGTGCCGCGCACCATCTGGTCGGCCTTGCGGGGGTCGACACCGAGTCGCATGGCGACCTCGACGGTGGCGTCGTACGACGTCGTCGAGGTCTGCGGGGCGAGCCGGGCGGCCTCGAGCGGGCTGTAGAGCCGGCCCTCCTCGAGGAGTTCGGCGGCCTTGCGGTAGGCCTTGCTGCGCTTCATTCCGGTTCCCTCCTGTCGCGTCGTAGGACGCGGGACGTGTGGTCAGCGGGCCGGCGCGGCCCTTCCACGACTGCTGGTGTATCCAGCGCCAGACTGTGCTGCTCGATCAGCGCCTGACGGTGATGCCCATCGACCGGGCGGTCCCCGCGATGATCTTCTCGGCCTGGTCCAGGTCGTTGGCGTTGAGGTCGGACAGTTTCGCCTGTGCGATCTCGCGGACCTGGTCGCGGGTGACGGTGGCCACCTTGGTCTTGTGCGGCTCGCCGCTGCCCTTCTCCACCCCGGCCGCCTTGAGCAACAACCGGGCCGCCGGCGGGGTCTTCGTGACGAAGGTGAACGAGCGGTCCTCGAAGACGGAGATCTCCACCGGTACGACGTCGCCACGCTGAGCCTCGGTGGCGGCGTTGTAGGCCTTGCAGAACTCCATGATGTTGACGCCGTGCTGGCCCAGTGCGGGGCCGACCGGCGGGGCCGGGGTGGCCAGGCCGGCCTTGATCTGCAGCTTGATGATCGCCGCGAGCTTCTTCCTGGGGGGCATGCTTCGAACTCTCTTTCCGATTGAGCCGGGTTAGATCTTGGAGACCTGGGAGAAGGACAACTCGACCGGGGTCTCCCGGCCGAAGATCGACACCAGGACCTTGAGCTTGTGCTGCTCGGGATTGATCTCGCTGATGGTGGCCGGCAGCGTGGCGAACGGACCGTCCATGACGGTGACCGACTCTCCCACTTCGTAGTCCACGACCGTCGGCTTGGCCGGGGTGCCGGGCTGGCCGGCCTTCCCACGAGCGCTGGCCGGCACGAGGATCTTCACGACCTCGTCGAGGGACAGCGGCGAGGGCCGCGACGTGGCGCCCACGAACCCGGTGACCCCGGGGGTGTTGCGTACCGCGCCCCAGGACTCGTCGTTGAGTTCCATCCGCACCAGCATGTACCCGGGGAAGACCTTGCGCTGGACTAGCTGCTGCTTGCCGTTCTTGATCTCGCGCACCTCTTCGGTGGGCACTTCGATCTGGAAGATGTACTCCTCCATGTCCAGCGAGTTGATCCGGCTCTCCAGGTTGGTCTTCACCTTGTTCTCGTACCCGGCGTAGGAGTGCACGACGTACCACTCACCCGGCGCGATGCGCAGCTGCTGACGCATCTGCTCGGTCGGGTCGGCGTCTGCTTCCACCTCGGCCTCGGTCGCCGCAACGGGTGCGCGGGCCTCAGGGGGTTCGACAGCCTCAGCGGGTTCGACGGGCTCGGCCTGCTCAGCAGCCTCCGCCGGCTCGGCGGAAGTCTGCTCGTACTCCGACACGCTCAACAGCTCACCTTCGACTCAGATTGCGATTTCGACACGGTGCCGCGGCGACGGCCCTGGCGGGCTCGACCACGCCAACTCAGCCGAAGACGTAGAGGACGCCCTGGGCGAACAGGATGTCCAGGCCAGCCACGAGGGCGACCATGAACGCCATGAAAATGATGACCACGATCGAGTACGTGATCAGTTCTTTGCGACCCGGCCAGATGACCTTGCCCAGCTCGGCGATCACCTCGCGCAGGAATCGACCCACGCTGCGCCGCTCGGTACCGGCCGGCTTGGCCGAGCCACCGCCGCGGGTCCGGGCCGATCCCTCCGTGGTGCTCACGTCGCCTCGCCTCTGTGGTCAACAACACTGCCGTCTGTAACGTTCCCAGGTCTGGCTCCGGACCAGCCCTGCGTCCCGGAGGTTCCCGGGCCTGCTACCGCAGGGGTGACAGGAATCGAACCTGCAGCCTGCGGTTTTGGAGACCGCTGCTCTGCCAATTGAGCTACACCCCTCCTCCATGGGGAGCCGGCCGGTCTGCCGCGGGCAGGCCGAGGCAGGGCTCGACTCGCCCCAGCGGACCAGTGTACGCACCCACCCGCTCCCCCTCCACCCGCCTTCGGCTGTGCACCTCCGGCGTCGTGCGACGATCAGGCCATGGCCGCGCCGCAGCTCAGCATCCGGGTCGCCGCTATCGGCGAGTCTGCGACCCTCGCCGTCGACGCCAGGGCCAAGGCCCTCAAGGCGGCCGGCCGGCCGGTCATCGGCTTCGGGGCCGGCGAGCCGGACTTCCCGACGCCGGACTACATCGTGCAGGCAGCGATCGAGGCCTGCGCGAATCCGGCGTACCACCGCTACACCCCCGCCGCCGGGCTGCCCGAACTGCGGGCGGCGATCGCGGTGAAGACCGCCCGCGACTCGGGGTACGAGGTGGCCCCGGCCCAGGTCCTGGTCACCAACGGAGGCAAGCAGGCGGTCTACGAGGCATTCGCGACGGTCTTGGACCCCGGCGACGAGGTGCTGCTGCCCGCGCCGTACTGGACTACCTATCCCGAGGCGATCCGGCTGGCCGGCGGCGTACCGGTACCCGTGCTCACCGACGAGGGTCAGGGCTACACGGCGACGGTCGACCAGCTGGAGGCGGCGCGGACCGGGCGTACGACGGCGCTGCTGTTCTGCTCGCCGTCCAACCCCACCGGCGCGGTCTACCCCCCGGATCAGGTCGAGGCGATCGGCCGGTGGGCGCTCGAGCACGGACTGTGGGTGATCACCGACGAGATCTACGAGCACCTGGTGTACGGCGACGCGCGCGCCGTCTCGATGCCGGTCGCCGTCCCCGAACTCGCACCGCAGTGCCTGGTCGTCAACGGCGTCGCGAAGACCTACGCGATGACCGGCTGGCGCGTGGGCTGGCTGATCGCGCCGCCGGCGGTGACCGCGGCCGCAGCCAACCTGCAGTCGCACGCCACCTCGAACGTCGCCAACGTCGCCCAGGTGGCGGCGCTGCGGGCGGTCACCGGCGACCTCGCCGCCGTCGACCAGATGCGCACGGCCTTCGATCGCCGGCGCCGGCGGATCGTGTCGATGCTGCGGGAGATCCCCGGAGTCGAGTGCCCGGAACCCGAGGGCGCGTTCTACGTGTACCCCTCGGTGCGCGGCCTGCTCGGACGGGAACTGCGCGGGCGGACGGCGCACACCTCCACGGAGCTGGCCGCGCTGATCCTCGACGAGGTCGAGGTCGCGGTCGTCCCGGGTGAGGCGTTCGGTACGCCGGGCTATCTCCGGTTCAGTTACGCCCTCGGCGACGACGATCTGGTGGAGGGCATCCGACGGATCCAGGAGCTGGTCTCAGCGGGGTAGCGCCCCGGCGTCCTGCAGCACGCGCAGCGCCGCGGGCAACTCGGCGAATGCTGCGGCGACATCCGCCGGCGTCGCGATCTGCCAGGCCAAAGCATCGACGTAACAGCGCAGCGCAGCATCGAAGGCGTCGGTGCCGGCCACGGCTCGGGCCGCGAGCAGCATGGCCGAGCCCTTGCCGTACACCGTGTCGAAGTAGTCGTCGACGGTGGAGAAGTCGTCGATCGGCTGGCCCACGGGCAGCGGCAACCCCAACCGCCCGTCCAGGTCGGCCGGCGGTCCGTTGACGAGTGCCTCCGCGTAGGTCGCGAACGCCTCGTCCAGCCACGGATCGCGGCCCTGGTGATCGCCGACCATCCCGTAGAACCACATGTGCGCGATCTCGTGCACCAGGACGAGATCGCTCGGGTCAGCCAGCAGGATCATCGACGGATACTCCACCCCGCCCCCGCGGGCGCCCAGATCGACGACGGACAGGGTCGAGTAGGGGAACGGCCCGAAGAACGCCTCCAGCTCCCCGATCGCCTCGATGGTCCGGCTCAGCAGGGTTTCGATGTCGAGACCGCTCCGGCCGGCGAGGGTGACGCGGGTGTCCCCCGCGTCGGCCGCGGCGACATCCAGGCTCCCGACCGCCACGGCGACGTCCCTTGCCGCTGTCTCCTCGGACCGCCAGACATCCGCCGCCCCCGCGCTGGCCACTCTGCGGGCGCCACCGGTCATCACAACCTCTCGACCCGCGGGCGCGGTGACCTGGACCCTGGTCTCGGCCACGGGGCTGGCTGCCGTCTCGCCCGGACTGTCGCCCAGCGGCTCGTCGGCCCAGCCCACGCCGGGCTCCCAGGCCAACAGCGGATGCCCGCTGCCCCACCATGAGAGCCGGTCGTCAGCTCCGAATCGGTCGAACGTCGACTCCCCCAGGCGCAGCTCGAAGTCGATGGTCACGTCGGTGGTTCCGCCCGCGGGCAGGGAGCGATCGAGCCGGACGACGAGCAGCCCACCCTGGGTGCCGGGCGCCGCGCCGGCCGACTCGAAGTCGAAGTCCCGCACGTCGGCACCACTCACGTCGCCGACCTCGATGCCGTTGCCGCCGGTGACCGACAGGGGCTGGTTCGCCGTGAGCCGGAAGACCAGTTCGTCGACGGGCCGGTCAGGTGTGAACGACACGCGCTCGGTGCCGGTCACCGTCCGGCCGTCGTCGGACAGGGTGAACTCGAGGTCGATCCGCGGCCGGTCGGCGGCCGGCTCCGCCCGTGGATCGGGGCACCCGCTCCCGGCCTGGTCCGGAGACGGCTCGGTCCTTGGAGCCGGCTCGGCCGCCGTGCGCAGGGCGGCGCCATCGCCGACCACGCTCGCGGTGCACGCGGCGAGGGAGACCGCCGCGGTGAGGGCCACGACGAGGACCCGAGCCCGCGACGGCATCACCTCACCGTAGTTGCGGATCATGCAGTCACGGACACCGTCGGGTAACGCTTGGATACCGCCGGCTCAGCCGAGTTGGACGACGGCCCGGGCCATCGAGAGCACCTTGTCTCCGGCGGAGGTGACCGTGACGTCGACCCGGACCCGACGCTCCGGAAGCTTGGCGCCGACCGCGGCGCTGACCTGCAGGGTGGCACCGGTGCCGTCGTCGGGGACGACCACCGGCCGGGTGAAGCGCACGCCGTACTCGACCACGGCACCGGGGTCGCCGGCCCAGTCGGTGATCACCCTGGCCGCCGCGGCCATTGTCAACATCCCGTGCGCGATCACGTTCGGCAGCCCGACGGACTCGGCGAATCGCTGGTTCCAGTGGATGGTGTTGAAGTCACCGGAGGCGCCGGCGTACCGGACCAGGTCCACCCGGGCGATCGGGAGGCTCGCGGTGGGTAGCTCGGTGCCGACCTCCACGTCGTCGTACCGAACGGCTGCGGTCATCGTCTCAGCTCCGCTCGGCGGCCCGCGCGACCAGCGTCGAGTACGCGGTCGTCACCAACTCGCCGTCCTCGGTGCTGACGTCGACGCGGGTGGTGAGGATGTCGTTACCGGCGGCGGCGCGGATGTTCTCCACCACGAGCACGCCGCACAACCGGTCCCCGGCGCGGATGGGCCGGTGGTGGACGAACCGCTGCTCGCCGTGGACCACCCGGCCGTAGTCCAGGCCGAGTTCGGGGTCGAAGACGACCTGGCGTCCCACCTCGCTGGAGATCACGATCGCGAACGTCGGGGGCGCGATGACGTCTGGGTGGCCGAGGGCCTGTGCCGCGGCGGGGTCGCGGTACACCTCGGACTCGTCACCGATCGCGCTGGCGAACTCGCGGATCTTCTCTCGGCCCACCTCGTAGACCCGACTCGGGGCATAGCGACGGCCGATGAAGGCCGGATCCAACGGCATCGCCGCGGTCAGCGGGTCTCGCGGTGCACCTGGTGCGCCCGACAGTGCGAGCAGAACTTCTTGAGCTCCAGCCGGTCGGGGTCGTTGCGCCGGTTCTTGCGGGTGATGTAGTTGCGGTTCTTGCACACCTGGCAGGCCAGCGTGATCTTGGGGCGGATGTCGGTCGCGGCCACGGAAGGGTGCCTCTCACTGTCACGTCAGGGGTGGTCAAGCGCCGTCGAGGCTACCTCAACGGACCGTGCAGGCCGTAGCGGTGACCGGACTTGAACCGGTGACACAGCGATTATGAGCCGCTTGCTCTACCAGGCTGAGCTACACCGCCGCACGCCGACCGCCCTCGAGCGAGCCGACGCAGAGCCCCCTTACGGAATCGAACCGTAGACCTTCTCCTTACCATGGAGACGCTCTGCCGACTGAGCTAAGGGGGCGGGCAAGCAGCCAGGATACACAGCCGGCGCTGCCGCATCGCGGCAGTTGGTCCCCGTCCTCACGGAACGAGCGGCGAGCGGGCCGAGGCGCTGGCCGTCCGCTCCAATTCGTGCCCGCCGAGGAAGATCTCGTCGAAGGGCAGCGTCACGAACCGGGTGCAGGCCAGCCCCACGCTGCGGCCGTCGGTGGTGGCCGACCAGCTGGTCAGGGCCGAGTCCGCGTCGGTGGCGGCGGCCAGGTAGTCCGCAATCGCCGTGCTGACCGACTCCCGGCTCAGCGGCACCGCGTCGTCACCGCCGGCATCGAAGTACCGCCCCTCGTCCACCGCGTTGGCCGCGGCGATCGCTGCCCCATCGCACAGCGACTGCACGTCACGCTGGGCCAAAAAGGCGGCCGATGCCGTGATGCCTCCGCAGACCATGAGCAGCGCGATGCCGAAGCTCAGCAG
>JACCSC010000079.1 GCA_013813215.1 Geodermatophilaceae bacterium
CCAGCCGCGACCGGGCAGGTCCTCCTGTTCCACCAGGCCCCAGAACAGCGCAGCCCCGACGAACAGGGTGCCGAAGACGAGTGAGATGACATCGGTGTCGTGCTTAGCGGACACGGTCGACCTCCAGAACTCCCAGGTTGACGTCTACGACGAGCACCAGATCCCCGCCACCGGGGCCGTCGGCGCCGTCGTCGGACACGCTGCGGCCGAAGTTCCTCCCGTCGTACCGGTTGCCGAACAGGTCGATCTCCCCGCCCCGCACCTCCGAGCGGATCGTGACGTCGACGTCGGGCGGCAGCAGGACCTCGGCGTACCCCACGTTCACCGTCAGCTCGGTGGTCGCGTCGGCGCCGGCGAAGTCCACGTCCGTCAGGTCGAGCCGGCCGTAGCCGGCACCGAGCCGGTACTCACCGCGCAACTCCTCGACGGTGGCGACGGTCCACGCCCGCTCGCCGACGCCGTCCTGCAGGTCGACTTGGAGCGTGGACACCGGGATGAGCACCGCGAGCAACGGGATCCCGAGGAAGATCAGGCCGCGACTGCGGCCCCAGAACGTACCGACGAGGAGCCCGGCTCCGACCACGCCGAGCGCGGCGGCGAGGTAGCCGGCGGTGCTCACCGACAGGTCGGCGGTGCGGTCGGCGATGGTCAGCGCGCCGAGCACGACCAGGACCAGGCTGACCGTGATGGCGCCCAGCCGCGAACGCGGCCGACGCGGCCGGGGCTGCTTCGTCGCCGCCAGCGGGCCGGTCCCGACGGTTGGATCGTCGACCCACGCTGCCGCGACGTGGGCCGTGGCCGGAGTGGCTCCGGCCTGGCGGTCCCTGGACCAGAGGTAGGCGAGCACCGCCAAGGCGGCCAGCGCCAACAGGCCGCCGTCGATGCCGGAGGCGTCGACGATGATGGCGAGGACGACGAGTGCGACCAGAGCGATGCCGACGTTGCGCGCCACGCTCGCCGGCCGATCGTCGATCCAGCGGCGCAGTGGTCCGGCGTGTCCGTCCGCGTCCGGGAGGAGCAGCCACAGGGCGGCGTACAGGAGCAGGCCGGCGCCGCCGGCGAAGACCAGGACCACAAAGGCCACGCGGAACAGCAGCGCGTCGATCCCCGTGTGTTCGGCAATCCCGCCGCAGACGCCGCCGACGACATTCTGCGAGCGGCTCCGGCGCAACGGTGGTCGGGTCGGCGGTGGTGGGGTGGGCGGGGGCGGGAGAGTGTCGTTCTCGGTCATGCCGATGATGTTCGCCGCGCCGAACCCAGGGCGGTATCGGGGATTTCCCTGATTCGACCCTGATCTTCCGGTCGTACGGTGATCACGTGAGCCTGCCGCTGCCTACCCGACCGCCGCTGGTCCGCCGCCCGGCGGATCGGGTGATCGCCGGGGTCTGCGAGGCTGTCGCCCGCCACCTGCAGGTCGATGTCCTCGCGGTGCGAGGCACGTTCGTCGTCCTGGTTCCCTTCGGCGGGGCCGGCATCCTGGCCTACGCCGCGCTCTGGGCCTTCATGCCGCAGGACCGCAGCACGCCGCCCCGGGCCCGGTCGGCGCTCTCCCCGCGGATCGTGCGCGAGCGCGGGACGTCGATCGCCCTGCTGCTGTTGGGTTTGGGAGCCGCGCTGCTGGTCGGCCAGCTGATCGGCTCGGCCGTCGTCGTGCCCGCCCTGCTCTCCGGCGCCGGAGTGGCAGTGATCTGGCGCCAGGTCGACGAGGGCCGCCGGCCGGCCGGTCGACAGGGCTGGCTGTGGCTCGGCAGCGGCGCCGCCCTCCTGTTCGCCGGACTGATCGCCTTCCTCGTGGTGTCCGACCAGCTGGCCGCCGCCCGCCAGGCGTTCACCGTGATCCTGGTGGTCGTCGCCGGCCTGGTCCTGGTCACGGCGCCCTGGTGGCGCCGGCTCGTGAGCGAGCTGACCGCCGAGCGGCGGGAACGGATCCGGACCCAGGAACGAGCCGAGGTCGCGGCGCACCTTCATGACTCGGTGCTCCAGACGCTGGCGCTCATCCAGCGCCACGTCGACAGCCCGCGCGAGGTGGCCCGGCTGGCCCGCGGGCAGGAACGCGAGCTGCGGACCTGGCTCTACGGCCGCACACCCGAAGCGGCGCAACGCTTCGCGGCGGCCATGGAGGCCGTGGCGGCCGACGTCGAGGATGCGTACGCCGTCGCGGTCGAGGCCGTCGTCGTGGGGGACTGCGCCCTGGACCCGGCCACCGGTGCCCTGGTGCAGGCGGCCCGGGAGGCGCTGGTCAACGCCTCGCGGCACTCGGGGGTGGAGGCGGTGTCGCTGTACGCCGAGGTCGAGCCGGACCGGGTGGTCGCCTACATCCGCGACCGGGGCTCCGGCTTCGACACCGCGGCCGTGCCGGCCGACCGGCAGGGCATCCGGGGCTCGATCGAGGGCCGGATGGCCCGGCACGGTGGGCGGGCCGTCGTCCGCAGCATTCCCGGGACGGGGACCGAGGTGGAGCTCGGCGTCGACCGGGCCGGCGTGGCAGGAGCGCGCGGATGACGGCGTCTCGGGTGGTTCGGGTGTACGTCGTGGATGACCACGCGATGGTGCGCGCCGGCGTACGGGCCGAACTCGGTACGGCGGGCAGCGGCATCGATGTCGTCGGCGAGGCCGACGGTGTCACGGCGGGGGTATCGGGGATCCTCTCGACTGCACCCGACGTGGTACTGCTCGACGTCCACATGCCCGACGGTGGCGGGCGGGCCGTGCTCGAGCAGGTCCGACCGCGGCTGCCGGCGGTCCGTTTCCTCGCGCTGTCGGTGTCCGACGCCGCCGAGGACGTGATCGGGGTGATCCGGGCCGGTGCCCGCGGCTACGTCACCAAGACCATCTCCGGGCCCGACCTGATCGACGCGGTACTCCGGGTGGCCGACGGGGACGCGGTGTTCTCCCCGCGGCTGGCCGGCTTCGTCCTCGACGCCTTCACCACGGACGGCGGCGCCGCACCGGCCGACGAGTCCGACCTGGACCGGCTGACCGCCCGCGAGCGGGAGGTGCTGCGGCTGCTGGCCCGCGGCTACGCCTACAAGGAGATCGCCGGCCAGCTGTTCATCTCGATCAAGACAGTGGAGACCCATGTGTCCAGCGTCCTGCGCAAGCTGCAGCTGTCCAGCCGGCACGAGCTGACCCGCTGGGCCAGCGACCGCCGCATCGTCTGACCCGCCGGCGGCTCAGTACGGGATCGGGACGACCTGGAAGGCCTCGGCCAGCCGCCCTTCGGGCATCCCCGCCGCCTCGGCGTTGCGGACCGCCCAGCCGCGGACCAGGTCGGCGATGCCGTCGCGGTGACCGACCTGGCTGACGTGGCGGGCCAGCGCGGCGAGCTTGCGGTCGAAGGTTTCGGTGATGTCGACGAAGTGGCCGGGGTGTGGTCCACCGCTGAGCCAGAGTTCGCGGACCGTCCACGGCTCGAGGCCGTCGGCCAGCAACTCAGGGTGGGCGAATGCGTTGCGGGCGTCGGGGTAGACCGCGATCGTCGTCGCCTCGCCGGTAGCCAGGTGGTCGGGGTGGCTGGCCGGCAGCCGCTCCCAGACCCGTTCCGGTGACTGGGTGAGCACCCGCTGGGGCCGGACCTCGCGGATCACCCGGCTGATGTCGCCGCGTACCTCGTCGGTGACGTAGAGCCGACCGTCCGGGTGGCCCAGGAAGCGCACGTCGGTGATGCCGAGGGAAGCGGCGGCCGCGGTCTGCTCCTCGCGCCGCAACCCGGCCATCCGTTCGCGCGGCGTGTCGTCGAAGCCGCCGGCGTCGCCGTCGGTGACCAGGCAATACGTCACCTCGACGCCCTCGTCCACCCACGTCGCGACGGTGCCGGCCGCGCCGAAGTCGACGTCGTCGGGATGGGCCATGACGACGAGGGCGCGCGCGACGGGTTCATTCACGAGGGGCAGCCTAGGAGCCGCCCAGCCGGGCCGTACCACTTCCGGCGTATCCACAAGGAGGCGGAGGACTGTCCACAGTTCCGGCTCGGCCCCGGGTGGTCGGCCTGGGGCGACGCAGGCTCGTCGGGTGTCGACGAAGCGGGCAGGCTTGGCGGCCGCGCGGGTCAGCCGGGGGCTGTACCGGTTGCCGTCGGCCGGTGCGCCGTCGCTGGCCGGTACGCCGTCGCTCGCCTTCGCCCTGGCCCCGGCGCCGTCGGCGAACCTGTCGTGCTCGACCGCCGCGGCCGCCGCTGCGGCTCTCGCGGATCCGGCCACCCTGTCGGCCTGGCAGTAGGCCTACCTCCGGGCGGCGCCTTCTGCCACCTCACCGGAGCCCTCCTGCGCGGCTGGTGGGTTCCGCCGCTGCCGCTCGAGCTGCCTGTCTTCGCCGCCGTGAGCGGTTCCGATCCGCGGCCGCGGCGGGACGGGCTGCTGGTGTGCCGACATCCGCGGCCCCTCGAGGCGGAGCAGCTACGCGGGCTCCGCGTGGCCTCGCCAGGGGAGATCATGCTCGCCGCCGCCCGGGACCTCGGCCTCCTGGACCTGGTGGTCCTGGGCGATGCCGCGCTCCACCTGGGTGACTGCACGCTGGCCGATCTGGGCCGGGCCGCCGACCGGCCGCGTCGAGGGGCATCCGCGCTGCGGCGGGCGCTGCCGTATGTGGACCGGCGCTCGGAGTCACCGTGGGAGTCGGTGCTGCGGCTGCTGCACGTCCTCTGCCGGGTCCCGGTCGACCCGCAGCACATCGTCTTCGATCGCGGCCGCACCTTGCGCGGTGATCTGCGGATCGCCGGCACCCGGCGCCTGGTGGAGTACGACGGGCTGGTGCACCGGGACGTTCCTCGGCACGCCAAGGACCTGGCCCGGGCTCGTCGGCTCAACCGGCTGGGGTGGGAGCGCTACGGCTACACCGCCCCGGACCTGCTGCACGGTGGCGTGGCGATCCTGGCCGATGCGGACGCCGCCCTCGGCCGGCCGCACGACGCCAGCCGGATCCGCCCGTGGCACCGCGCCCTCGCCACCTCGATGTTCAGTCCGGCGGGCCTGGCCCGAGTCCGCGCCCGGTGGGCGAGCCAGCAGGCCCGCCAGCACCGCGCCCGCGCCTGAGCCCAACAGCCCGTCCGCCGTACCCCGTGGGAACCAAGGGGCGGCGTCAGAGCCGGCCGCGGCTGGCCCGCAACAGCAGCATGGCCAGCGCCGTACCGTCGGCCCCCAGCGCGGCGGTGAACCGGTCCACGATGACCTGCTCGCGGGACAGCGCGAGCCGGGTACCGCCGGCGGCCATCCGCAGGGCACCTACCTCGCGGGACAGCGTGATTCGACGCGCCACGAGCTCGACGATCTCGCCGTCGATGCCGCTGATAGCTGTGCGTAGGTCGTCGATCCGGTCATCCACTGGTGCACTCATCGGGTTCTCCCTGGAAGGGCTGGGCCTGGCCCGAGGACGCGAAACGCCCCGGGCTTCGCGGCCCGGGGCGTCGGTGGGTCTGTGCTCAGACGGTCTCGACGGATACCGGATCGCGGTACCCGTAGAAAAAACTGTCCGGTCGAAGGTGCACGGGCGCAGTGTGGCACACGTTTCCCAGGGGCCGGAACCGTCGGTACGCCGTCGTACAGTAGCCCGGCAATGACCTCTCCCGCCGCCGCCATCGACAGCGAGCCCAGCACGGAGCCCGCGGCCGACGACCCGCTGCTGGCCGGCCTCAACGCCCAGCAACGGCAAGCGGTGCTGCACCAGGGCGGGCCGCTGCTGATCGTGGCCGGAGCCGGGTCGGGCAAGACCCGCGTCCTCGCGCACCGGATCGCCTGGCTGCTCGAGCACCGCAGCGTCCAGCCCGGCCAGATCGTGGCCATCACGTTCACGAACAAGGCGGCCGGGGAGATGCGCGAGCGGGTGACCGGCCTGGTCGGGCCGCGCACCCGCGCCATGTGGGTCTCGACGTTCCACTCGATGTGCGTGCGGATCCTGCGCTCGCACGCCAAGGAACTCGGCTTCACGAGCAGCTTCACGATCTACGACGCGGGTGATTCGCAGCGGCTGATGACCCTGGTCGCCCGTGAGCTGGACCTCGACCCCAAGCGCTATCCGGCCCGCTCGCTGACCGCGAAGATCAGCAACCTCAAGAACGAGCTGGTCGACGAGGAGTCCTACCACCCGGAGAGCGCTCCGGAGAAGGTGCTGGCGCAGGCCTACCGCGGCTACCAGCAACGCCTGCGGCAGGCCAACGCGATGGACTTCGACGACCTGATCATGACCACCGTGAATATGCTGCAGGCGTTCCCCGAGATCGCCGAGCACTACCAGCGCCGGTTCACCCACGTCCTGGTTGATGAGTACCAGGACACCAACCACGCGCAGTACGTGCTGGTCCGCGAGCTGTCCAAGGGCGCCGAGCTGTGCGTCGTGGGCGACGCCGACCAGTCCATCTACGCCTTCCGGGGCGCCACGATCCGCAACATCGTCGAGTTCGAGCGCGACTATCCGCAGGCCAGCACCGTGCTGCTGGAGCAGAACTACCGCTCGACCCAGACGATCCTGCAGGCGGCGAACTCCGTCATCGCCCGCAACTCCGGGCGCCGGGCCAAGAATCTCTGGTCCGACCAGGGTGCCGGCGAGCAGATCCAGGCCTACGTCGCCGACAACGCGCACGACGAGGCCGCGTGGGTGGCCGGCGAGATCGACCGGCTGTCCGACGCCGAGGAGGCACGGCCGAAGGACGTCGCCGTCTTCTACCGGACCAACAACCAGTCCCGGGTGTTCGAGGAGATCTTCATCCGGGTCGGCCTGCCCTACCGCGTCGTCGGCGGCGTGCGGTTCTACGAGCGGCGCGAGGTGCGCGACGCGCTGGCCTACCTGCGCACCATCGCCAACCCGGCCGACCTGGTCAGCCTGCGCCGGATCCTCAACACGCCACGGCGCGGGATCGGTCAGCGGGCCGAGGCCTGCGTCGAGGCACTGGCCTCCCGCGAGCGGATCGCCTTCCACGAGGCACTGGATCGCTGCGCGGAGGCGCCCGGGATCAACCCTCGCTCGGTCGCCGCAATCACCGATTTCACCACGCTGATGGCCGAGCTACGCTCGCTGGCCACCGACGGGGCCGGGCCGAGCAGCCTGCTCGAAGCGGTCCTGGACCGCACGGGCTACCTGGCCGAGCTGAGCGCGAGCACCGACCCGCAGGACGAGGGCCGGGTCGACAACCTCAACGAGATGGTGTCCGTCGCCTCGGACTTCGAGCAACAGCGACCCGACGGGACGTTGACGGACTTCCTGGAGCAGGTCTCGCTCGTGGCCGACGCCGACGAGCTGCCCGACGGCGGCGAGGATGTAGGCCAGATCCTGCTGATGACGGTGCACACGGCCAAGGGCCTGGAGTTCCCGGTGGTGTTCCTGACCGGGCTGGAGGACGGCATCTTCCCGCACCTGCGGACCCTGTCCGAGCCGGTCGAGCTGCAGGAGGAGCGCCGACTGGCCTACGTCGCGATCACCCGGGCGCAGCGCCGGCTGTACCTGTCCCGGGCCATGAGCCGTACCGCCTGGGGGCAGCCGTCGTACAACCCGTCGTCACGCTTCCTGGAGGAGATCCCGGACGAGCTCGTGCACTGGGTTCGCTCCGAACCGGTCCGCGCATACTCTGGCGGACCGTCGGCTCAGGAGCGGTTGGCCTCGGCGGCGCTGTCGCGTGGTGGCCTGCGCGGCGGTGTGGGCAACCGGGCGATCGTGGACCTGGCCGTGGGGGACCGGGTGTCGCACGACGCCTTCGGGCTTGGGGTCGTGGTGGACACCAAGGGGGTGGCGGACAAGGCCGAGGCGACCATCGACTTCGGTACGTCGGGGACCAAGCGGCTCCTGCTGCGCTACGCCCCGGTGGAGAAGCTCTGAGCTGTTCGCTCAGACGCGGACGCCGCGCTGGGACAGCCAGCGGGACGGATCGGTGCGTTCGCCGTCGCGGCCGCCCACGTACACCTCGAGGTGCAGGTGCGGTCCCGTCGAGAAGCCGCGCGAGCCCACCTTGGCGATCACGTCCCCGGCGTTGACGATGTCCCCGGCGTTGACGCCGACGACCTCCATGTGCCCGTACACGGTGACGTCGCCGTTCTCGTGCTGCAGGTAGATGACGTTGCCATAGTCGCTGGCCGGGCCGGCTTCCAGCACGACACCGTCGGCCACTGCGTAGATCGGGGTCATCATCGGCGCAGCCAGGTCGATGCCCCAGTGCATGGTGCCCCAGCGCATGCAGAAACAGCTGCTCAGCCGCGCTCCACGCACCGGGCTCGCGTACTCCGGCCGGGTGGTCAGCGCGGCACGGGTGCCGGCGCGGGAGGCGCGATCGGCGCGCAGCACCTCCATCCGGGCCTCGGCCTCGGCCTCGGTCAACCCCGTGCGCGCGACCGCTTCGCCGTTGGTCTCCTCGATGGGCAGGCCCGAGTCGCTGCCGACTCCGCCACTCTGCGCCGGGGCGACCAGCGCGATGTCGGTGCCCGGACCGTCGTCGGCCGAGCCCAGGCCCAGCGGCAGTGCCGCGAAGAGCGCACCGGCGACGGCGGCCGTGAGCAGCGCCGAGGCCTTGCGGGACGGGGGGTGCGGGACACGCGTGGTTCGGCGGGGCCGGGCGTGGCGCGACACAAGGGCCTTTCGGTGGCGCCACCTCGGTGGGCGTCGCAACGTGCGCGTGGGAGCACGGCGACCAGGAGCGCGACGGACATGACTTCGGAGCCAGTAGAACCGGCTCCGTGATCGAACCGTAACCAGTCGGTCGGGCCGAATCAAGTCCACCGGAGGTTGTTACGGTCGGTTTCGGGCCTAACCACTGCACTTGTCGCCAGGCGGTGACCAGCGTCATACGCCGAGCAGCCGGATGGGGGAGACCGTGCGCAACGCCTCTCGCCCGGCCAGCCGCGGGCCCTCGGTGGCCTCGGCCGGCCGCAGCGCTCGGCACGTCGTCGGTCCGGTGCCGGCCGCAGCCCGCGTCGCCGCGGGGTTCACCCTGGCCGGCGCGGTGGCCCTGGTCGTCGCCGGAGCCCTCCCGTACGCCGACGTCGGCGAGAGCGCGGTGTCAGCTGCACCGCTGGCCTGGCTGGCTTCCTGGTTGTGGCCGCTCGCGCTGGTCGGCGCCGCGGCGAGCGTGCTCGCCGGACGCCTGCCGCGGCTCGGTCTGGCGGCCATCGCCGTCAGCGGCGCGCTGGCCGTGGGCCTGACCACGACCGAGGCCTACCAGCTGGCCGACGCGGGTTCCCACCGCGCGGTAGAGGTGTTTCTCGGCCAGCGGCTGGTCACGTCCGAGCTGCTCGCAGGCCCCGGTGTGGCGGTGACGCTGGCGGCGTACGCCCTGCTCGTCTCCGCTCTCGTCACGACGCTGATCGCGTGGCCGCGCACGACCATGGAGGACTCCGGCGACTTCGACGCCCTGCGGCCGCGGGCGCTCGTGGCGTCTGCGATCGCCGCCCTCCCCGGCGCCCTGTCGGTGGTCGCACCGGTGCACACGGCGCCGGACGAGGTGGTCGAGAGCATCAGCGGGCTGCGGATGACCCTCGAGGTGCCGGCCGACGTCGCGCTGCCGGAACGACTGGGTCTGGACCTGCTCGGAGGCGGGTTGCTGGCCGCCGCGGTGGTCATCACCGCCCTGCTCGCCGCCACGTTGCGCCCCCGGCTGGCCAGTGTCGGCGCGTACGCCGGGCTGGCGGCGTACTTCCTGTCCACCGGCCTGGTCGCGCTCGCCGAGGCCGGGCGGTACGCCGATCTGTTGATCGGGCCCGGTGGCTGGCTGCTGCTGGTCGCCGGTGTGCTCTTCGCCGCGACCGCCGGCTGGGCGCTGTGCGCGAGCCCGGCCGACGTCGAGGACGTGCTGGCGCCGGCCTCTCCCCACCTTCGCAGGTCCTACCCGGCCGTATAACGTCCGGTAGGACTGCCGGTGATCAGGTGACCTGATCGTTGTCGCGAGGGCGAGAGGTGGCGCGCAGATGAGTGAGCGGATCCGGGTCGTCGTGGCCAAGCCGGGCCTGGACGGGCACGACCGCGGGGCGAAGGTGGTCGCCCGCGCGCTGCGCGATGCAGGGATGGAGGTCATCTACACCGGCCTGCACCAGACCCCAGAGCAGATCGTGCAGACGACGCTGCAGGAGGACGCCGACTGCGTCGGGGTCTCCGTGCTCTCCGGCGCGCACATGACCCTCTTCGCCAAGATCTTGACCCTGCTCGAGGAGCGCGACGCCCGCGATGTCGTCGTGTTCGGCGGCGGGATCATTCCCGAGGACGACATCCCCGAGCTGGAGAAGCTGGGCGTGGCCAAGGTGTTCACCCCCGGCGCCACCACAACGGCGATCGTGGACTGGGTCCGGTCGAACGTGCCGGCGCACCAGGGCTGACTCGCAGGACGCGACCGAACCGGGGTCGGGAGCGGTCGCTACTCTGCGCCGGACACCGTGTCGGGCGAGGCAGGGAAGGCCGGATGGACCTCTTCGAGTACCAGGCGCGGGACCTGTTCGACGCCTTCGGCGTACCGGTCCTGCCGGGTTCGGTGGCGACCACTCCGGCCGAGGCCCGCGCCGCCGCCGCGCGGATCGGCGGCCAGGTCGTCGTCAAGGCGCAGGTCAAGACCGGTGGGCGTGGCAAGGCCGGCGGCGTCCAGCTGGCTGCCGACGCCGACGAGGCCGGGGCCAAGGCAGCGCAGATCCTCGGGATGGACATCAAGGGCCACACCGTGCACCGGGTCCTCGTCGCGCAGGCCAGCGACATCGCCGAGGAGTACTACTTCTCCTACCTGCTGGACCGGGCCAACCGCACGTTCCTCGCGATGGCCTCGGTCGAGGGCGGCGTGGACATCGAGCAGGTCGCCCGCGACAACCCCGAAGCCCTGGCCCGGATCCCGATCGACGCGAACGCCGGGGTCGACGAGGCGAAGGCCCGCGAGATCGTGACTGCGGCCCGCTTCCCGGAGGCGGTGGCCGACCAAGTGGTCGCGGTGGCGCAGACGCTGTGGCGGGTGTTCACCGAGTCCGACGCCACCCTGGTCGAGGTCAACCCGCTGGTCCAGGACCCCAGCGGGAAGATCATCGCTCTGGACGGCAAGGTCACCCTCGACGGCAACGCCGACTTCCGGCATCCCGAGCATGCCGATCTCGACGACGCGGCAGCGGCCGATCCCCTGGAGCGGGCCGCGTCGGCCAAGGGCCTGAACTACGTCAAGCTCGACGGCGAGGTCGGCATCATCGGCAACGGCGCCGGCTTGGTGATGAGCACGCTGGACGTCGTCGCGTACGCCGGCGAGGAGTTCGGCGGGGTCAAGCCGGCCAACTTCCTGGACGTCGGCGGCGGCGCCTCGGCCGAGGTGATGGCCGCCGGGCTCGGGATCGTCCTGAGCGACCCCGCGGTGCGCAGCGTCTTCGTCAACGTCTTCGGTGGGATCACCGCCTGCGACGACGTGGCCAGGGGAATCCTGCAGGCGCTGGACATCCTCGGAGATGACATCGCCGGCGAGGCCGGGCGCACAGGAGTACCGCTCGTCGTCCGGCTGGACGGCAACAACGTCGAGGAGGGTCGGCGCATCCTCGACGAGGCGGCGCACGCTCTGGTCGAACAGGTGGACACCATGGACGGCGCCGCCCGGCGGGCCGCCGAACTGGCCGCTCAGGCCTAGGGAGCAGCGGCATGTCGATCTTTCTGACCGATCAGCACACGGTCCTCGTGCAGGGGATGACCGGCTCCGAGGGCCGGCGGCACACGGCCCGGATGCTGGCCGCGGGCACCCGGATCGTCGGCGGCGTCACGCCGGGACGTGGCGGCCAGCAGGTCGACTTCGACGGTACGGCGGTGTCGGTCTACGACAGCGTGGCCGACGCCAAGGCGGCCACCGGAGCGAGCGTCAGCGTCGTGTTCGTGCCCCCCCGCTTCGCCAAAGCCGCCGTGGTCGAGGCGATCGACTCGGGGCTCGAGCTCGTCGTCGTTATCACCGAGGGCATTCCGGTACACGACACCACGTCGTTCTGGTCCTACGCTGACGGCAGTCCGACCCGGATCATCGGGCCGAACTGTCCCGGCCTGATCAGCCCGGGCAAGTCCAACGCCGGCATCATCCCGGCGAACATCACCCAGGCCGGCAAGCTCGGCCTGGTCAGCAAGTCAGGGACGCTGACCTACCAGATGATGTTCGAGCTACGGGACATCGGCTTCTCGACCGCCGTCGGGATCGGGGGGGACCCGGTCGTCGGCACGACCCACATCGACTGCCTGCGCGCGTTCGAGGACGATCCGCAGACCGAGGCCGTCGTCATGATCGGTGAGATCGGCGGAGATGCCGAGGAGCGGGCGGCGGAGTTCATCGCCTCGTCCATGAGCAAGCCCGTGGTCGGCTACGTGGCTGGTTTCACCGCGCCGGAGGGCAAGACGATGGGGCACGCCGGAGCGATCGTGTCCGGCTCGTCGGGTACGGCGCAGGCCAAGAAGGAGGCGCTCGAGGCGGCCGGCGTCCGGGTGGGGCGTACACCGAGTGAGACCGCGGGGCTGATGCGCGAGATCGCCGGCTGATCGGCTTCGCGTACAGGACGACGCGCGCCGCGGGCCTCGACGCGCGCGGACAAGCTTGCCGTGGCCTGCCGCACCCAGCATGCTGACTCTTCGCGTACCACCAGACACGCACCCCATCGCGCGGTGACCGACAGGAGCTCTGAGGGATGAGTACACCCGGCAGTGGAGGACAGCCTCCGGGCGGATACGGGC
>JACCSC010000088.1 GCA_013813215.1 Geodermatophilaceae bacterium
GTCAGCCAGCCAGCTTCTTGGCGTTGCGCTCCAGGTCCTCCAGGCCTCCGCACATGAAGAACGCCTGCTCGGGGTAGTGGTCGTACTCGCCCTCGGTCAGGCTCTTGAACGACTGCAGCGTCTCGGCCAGGGGCACGAACGACCCAGGCTGCCCGGTGAACGCCTCGGCCACGAACATGTTCTGCGACAGGAAACGCTGGATCCGCCGCGCGCGGCCGACCAGGACCTTGTCCTCCTCGCCCAGCTCGTCGATGCCGAGGATGGCGATGATGTCCTGCAGCTCGTTGTAGCGCTGCAGGATCCGCTTGACCTCCTGCGCGATCGCGTAGTGCTCCTCGCCGACGTACTGCGGGTCGAGCAGCCGCGACGTGGAGTCCAGCGGGTCCACGGCGGGGTAGATGCCCTGCTCGGAGATCGGCCGGGACAGCACAGTCGTCGCGTCGAGGTGGGCGAACGTCGTGTGCGGTGCGGGGTCGGTGATGTCGTCGGCGGGCACGTAGATCGCCTGCATCGAGGTGATCGAGTGACCGCGGGTGGAGGTGATCCGCTCCTGCAGCTGACCCATCTCGTCGGCCAGCGTCGGCTGGTACCCCACCGCCGACGGCATCCGGCCGAGCAGGGTCGACACCTCCGAGCCGGCTTGGGTGAAGCGGAAGATGTTGTCGATGAACAGCAGCACGTCCTGCTTCTGCACGTCACGGAAGTACTCGGCCATCGTCAGGGCGGACAGCGCGACCCGCAGGCGGGTGCCGGGCGGCTCGTCCATCTGGCCGAAGACCAGCGCGGTCTGCTCGATGACGCCGGACTCGATCATCTCCAGGAACAGGTCGTTGCCTTCGCGGGTCCGCTCCCCCACCCCGGCGAAGACCGACACGCCACCGAACTCCTGGGCGACCCGACGGATCATCTCCTGGATCAGCACCGTCTTGCCCACGCCGGCCCCGCCGAACAGGCCGATCTTGCCGCCCTGGACGTACGGCGTGAGCAGGTCGAGCACCTTGATGCCGGTCTCCAGCACCTCGGTCTTGCCCTCGAGCTGGTCGAACGGCGGCGGGTTGCGGTGGATCGGCGACCGCTCGGCGTCGTCCCCGACGCCCGGCTCGTCGAGGCACTCGCCGAGGGTGTTGAACACGTGTCCCTTGACCACGTCTCCGACCGGGACCGTGATCGGACCGCCGGTGTCGCTGACGTCCGCGCCGCGGACCAGGCCGTCGGTCGGCTGCATGGAGATGGCCCGGACCATGTTGTCGCCGATGTGCTGGGCGACCTCGAGGGTGAGCCGCTTGGCCAACCCTTCGAGCTCGATGTCGCACTTGAGGGCGTTGTACAGCTCGGGCATGGCGTCGTGGGAGAACTCCACGTCCACCACCGGCCCGATGACGCGCACCACGCGGCCCTTCGTCGTCTCGGCCCCGGAGGACGTCGCCGCCATCACTGCTGAACTCATGAATAGTCACTTCCTGCCGCGGCCAGCGCGTCGGCGCCGCCGACGATCTCGCTGATCTCCTGGGTGATCTCGGCCTGCCGGGCCTGGTTCGACCGGCGGGTGAGGTTCTTCGCGATCTCGTCGGCGTTGTCGGTGGCCGCCTTCATCGCCCGCCGGCGGGCGGCGGACTCCGACGCGGCCGACTCCAACAGCGCCGCGTACAGGCGGGTGGTGATGTACTTGGGCAGCAGCGCGTCCAGCAGCGTCTCGGCCTCGGGCTCGAACTCGTACTGCGGCAGCGGGCCGTCCGGCGCCTCTTCCTCCGACTCCTCCACCACCAGCGGGACGATCCGGTTGGCCACCGGCGCCTGGGTCATCATCGAGCGGAACTCGGTGTAGACGACGTGCAGCTCGTCCACGCCGGCCACGTTGTCGGTCCCTGGGCTGTCGGCGGTGTCGTCCGACCCGGCCCGGAACGCCGCGATCAAGGTCTGCGCGACCTCACGGGCGTCCTCGTAGCGCGGCTGCTCGGAGAACCCCGTCCAGCTCGCAGCCAGCTCCCGGTTGCGGAACCGGTAATAGGCGACCCCCTTGCGGCCGATCACGTACAGCACCGGCTCCTTACCCTCGCTGCGGATCAGCTGCATCAGCTCCTCGCCGGTGCGCAGCGCGTTGACGCTGTAGCCACCGGCCAGCCCGCGGTCGCTGGTCACGATGAGGACGCCGGCCCGCTTGGGCTCCGGGCGCTCGCTCAGCATCGGGTGGTCGACGCTGGCGGAGGAGGCCAGCGCCGACAGCACCCGGGTGATCTCCTGCGCGTACGGCTTGGAGGCCTGCACCCGGGCCTGCGCCTTGGCGATCCGCGACGTCGCGATCAGCTCCATCGCCTTGGTGATCTTCTTCGTCGATTGCACCGCCTTGATCCGGCGACGCAAGACGCGAAGCTCAGCACCCACCGGCTAGCCGCGCTTCGGCTTGTAGAC